>CALQCP020000057.1 GCA_943329105.2 Chitinophaga pinensis
ACAGGATGAGTAGTTGCTGATTCGCTTGGGACTGTGGATATGACGCGGCTCGGAACGACGAACTTGGCCGGAGCAGGGTGTTGGGTACATGTTGGCGGCGGTGTTCATCAGCTTCGCGCACGTCAATGATGGTTGCTTCGCCTGCTTGCACACGGCGCGCGGCATCGCTTGGGGTGATGGTGGGGGCGCACGCAGCGGGGGTGGCGGTTGGAATGGCGGAGTGAGTGCTCATGGGGTGTATGAGTCACGTCCAGAGTCGATGGTTCCCGGAAATGTGGTAATTGCAACGCGAGAGGTCGGTCTGCCGGGAAACCGCGTAAACCTGATGCGAGCCCGTCATGGCGCGGGTTCGATACGCTTGACGCATGGCAGCAAAGTCCGCACTATCGGCAGATCCACGGCGGGCGATCGCGGAGCTTGTGGCCCGCTGCGGTCCCATGTTGCATGCGGTGGTGTTGCGCTTGACGCGTAATCGAGCCGATGCCGATGATGTTGTGCAAGAAGCGTTCCTGTCCGCTTACAAACATTGGAGTGAGTTTCGCGGGGAGTCACAGCCGTGCACGTGGCTGCATTCGATTGCGGTACGCACTGCCTTGCGACGGGGTAGGCGGGAATCGCGGCGCCGCGATGTGGCGCGCGAATATGCGCGGGCGATGCCGTTCATGCAGTCGCGCGTGGCCGCCGCGGACTTTCCTTCCGCGTCATTGGAGGCGCGGGAATTGCGGGCTGATGCTCGCCGGCGCGTGGATGTAGCCATGCGCGATGTGGCGGAGCCGTTTCGTAGCGCGTTGGTCTTGAAGGAGATAGCGGGAATGTCGGTGGACGATGTTGCCATGGTGCTCGGCGTGAAGGCAGCCACCGTCAAGACGCGTTTGCATCGCGGCCGACTGCTCTTGCGGGCCGCCCTTCTGTCTGACCGGCCGCGTACCCCAGTACCGGCCGCCGTCTACGACCGCGCCACTTGTATGGACTTGCTGCGTGCCAAAATGGAAGCGCTTGATCGCGGCGTAGATTTCCCGGTTCAAGATGACTTGGTGTGCGAGCGCTGTCGGCAGGTGTTTGCGAGCCTGGATGTGGGCGCAGATGCGTGCAGAAGCCTGCGTGGACGAACGATGCCAGCGGCGCTGCGCAAGAGTATTGAGAAGGCGATGCGTGCGGGTCCAGGCGGTATTCCTGCCCGCAAGGCTGCACGGAAGTAGGAAGCGGCGCGGTAGTAGTCTGTGCGGCGTATGGCAATCCTTGGCACCCGCAATCTTCTGAATGTTTCACGCGAGGCCGAAGCGGGGCTGTACTTGGACGCCGGTCCGCTGGGAGAGATTCTGCTGCCCCGGCGCTATGTTGTTCCGGGATGGAATTTCAAAGATCAGATTGATGTGTTTCTGTATCGCGACTCGGAAGATCGGTTAGTCGCCACCACGGAATCTCCATTGGCTATGGTGGGTGGCTTCGCGTGCATGGAAGTGCGTGACATCAGTGAGAACGCGGGTGCGTTTCTGGATTGGGGCTTATCGAAGGATTTGCTGCTTCCGTTTCGGGAACAAGGATCACCGGTGCGTTTGGGCCAGCGTGTCGTAGTGGCGGTGTTGATGGATGACCGTACCAACCGCATCATTGCGAGCGCGCGTGTTGATAAACACTTCAGTACCGATGTGCCCGCGTACCGCGAAGGGCAAGAAGTCAGCGCCTTGGTATTTGCCAAGACACCACTCGGCTTCAATGTCATTGTTGAGAACAAGCATCGTGGCCTGCTTTATCACGACGGTGCTGCGCACACCATTAAATATGGGCAGCAATTAAAGTGCTTTGTGCGCGCCGTGCGTGAGGACCGCAAGGTGGATCTTGGTCTTGACGCTGCTGGATATCAGCGCGTTGGCCCACTCACTGAGCAGGTTCTTGAAATGCTTTCGCGGACGGATGGGCAGTTGAACATGGATGACGAAAGCACACCAGACTCCATTCGAATTCGCTTTGGTGTCAGCAAGAAGGCATTCAAGCAGGCCTTGGGACGATTGCTGCGCGAGCGCAAGATTGAGTTTACGAAACCAGGCATTCGCCTTGTGAACAAATAATTTGAGCAGCCATGTTCATGTTTCAGTCGCCAGCAATGGATGTCCTTGATGTACAGCGCGAACTCGCAGCGCTGCGTGCCGAGCTGGCGGAAATTCGCCGGGCTGACTCAGAAGAATGGATTGATCGCGCGCGCGCGGAACAGGTGCAGGGCATTGTGCGTGATGTTCTTGCCGATTCCTCAACTCGGCAAAATCAATCCGGGCAACGCTGGCGAAGCGATTACAGCGCTGGTCTCTCTGTGGCGAGTGACGATGGCAACTGGACGATGACCTTTGGTGTCACGCAGCAGGTGAAGTTTGTCTATTCCTCAGCGTACGGCGATGAATCCTCCACCGACGATGTGCAGACACGATGGGGTATGGAAATACGCCGCGTCAACCTAGTGATGTCGGGAACAGCAGTTGATCCGTCGGTCTCGTGGCTCCTGATGTTTCAGTATGACTCGCAGCCCGACCGTTGGGCGAGCGACCCCAACACATTTCAGCCGGTGTACGCCTACATCAAGAAGGACTTTGGAAGTGGAGTAACGGCGTTGATTGGCAACCACAACGTTCCGTGGGACATTGACAGCACGTATTTTGAGGGATGTAGTTTGACGGCGGGTGACTATTCGATCTTTAACTATCGATTTGGTGTCGGCCGTCAATCCGGGCTGGGAATTCAATTGCAGGACAGCGCGTTTCGACTGCGGGGCGGAACGTACAGCCAGCTGACGCAGCCGGGAGGCGGGTGGAACACGGATACCAATCTGAGTTTCGCGGTGGCGGGTCGACTTGACTATCAAATCGGTGGTAAGTGGGAGGACTACGAAATGGAGTCTTCCACGGTTGGAAGTGCAACGAGTGTGGTGCTTGGCCTTGGATCGGTGTGGAGCAATGGCCGCGCCCAAAATCCGACCTCACCGCCGACTCCAAGCGCGGCGGGGGTGACGACGGATATCACTGCGCGTTTCGGCGGGTGGTCCCTGGAAGGGCAGTTTGTGTGGATGCGTGATGCCGCGGGTGCGCCGATTCCAGAGTGGTCACTTGGTGGAAACTTTCAGATTGCGGCGTTCATCACGCCCAAGGTGGAGACATTCGCCGAGGCATGCTGGATGGAGACCGCCGACGTGCCATGGATCGCTCAAGCGGGAGTAAATTGGTACTTGCAGGGTGTTCGATTGAAGTTCACTTCAAAGGTCATCGTGCCATTTGGCGGCGGCGAAATCAACGGCATTGGCGCAGTTGCCGGGGGCCTTGGAGTTTCGAGCGCAAACAACAACTTCAGTTTCATTTCTCAGGTGCAGGTGATGTTTTAGGGCGGCAGCGATATTCGATTACCGACAAAGTGTCGGCGATTTGATAGTCTCCCGCCACTATGAAATTCACCACCTACACCAAGGCAGCAGGATTGATCGTGGCACTCGTTCTCAGCGGTTGCGCTGCAACGAAGACAGCACCTGGGCAGAGCCTCAGTTCAAGCGGCATCTCGCCGAATGAGGCACGCGCAGAACTGGTCGCCGGCAATAAGCGGTTCCTTGATGGCGGCATGGAGGCACACGCTTGGCAGCAGTCATCGGTCATCAAGACCGGCACCTACGGCCAGAGCCCCTCGGTGGGCATCTTGGCCTGCGCTGATTCGCGCATTCCGGTGGAAATCATCTTTGACCAGGGCGTTGGCGACCTCTTTGTAGTGCGCGTTGCTGGAAACATTGATACCCCGCAAGGCAACGGCACCTTTGAGTACGGACTCAAGGCGCTCGGTATGCACTCGATTGTGGTCTTGGGTCACACCAAGTGCGGCGCAGTGGTAGCCACGATTGCTGGCAAGCCATTGCCGAGCAATATGGGATCGCTTGCCGCCGGAATTCAGCCAGCCCTGAAGGGCGTGCTGCCGGCAGCCACGGATAATCCATCGCAAGAGTTGATCACTACTTGCTGTGAAGCGAATGTCCGCTATCAGATGAAGAAGTTGCGCGCGGACAGTGCTGTGCTGCGCGACGCTGAGAAGGCAGGCGAATTGGTGATCTTGGGTGCGATGTACGACGTGGATACCGGTCGCGTCACCTTCCTGGATTAAGCGACTGCAAGGGTGCCTAACTACCGCATCGACCCCAGTGGGCGAGCAGTAGTCCCAGGTCGGCGCCGTTCACGACGCCGTTCGCGTCGATATCGGCGGGGTTGCCGGCGCTTGCTGGCCCCCATGCGGAAAGCATGGCGCCAAGGTCGGCGCCATCCACGATTCTGTTCGGAACCAAGTCGCCGGTGCATTCGCATGCATCGGCGATTCCGTTTCCATTGAGGTCTGGCGGCGCCGGGCTCTGTATCAGTCGACGCACGGTGCCTGCTGTGTGATTGGTGATGTACAGCTCTCCATCACTCGCGGCGCAGATGGAAGTGATGGTGCTCGTTCCGCCAGCAAACTGCGTGGTGCGGTCGACCACGGTGGAGAGGCCATTACTGGCGGTCACCGTAGCGGAGAAGAACTTGTTGTTCTGGTAGTCGGCAAAAAAGTAGTGCCCATCAAAGGCGGGCATGGAGCAGCCGTGATAGACGGCGCCCCCTGTGATACTCAGACCAACAGTGTGCGTGTAGTCATAGACCGGCGCCTTCAGTGCAGTGCCGCAGGTGCAGTTGGCATTGGTGGTGCACGACGTACCTTCTGCACAATTCCATCCATAATTGGCGCCGGCATCAGCGAGCGGATTGAGCGTGTCCACTTCCTCGCGCAGCGTTCCGCCAACATCACCGATCCACAATAGACCAGTGGTGCGGTCGAAACTGGTGCGGAACGGATTGCGAAGCCCGCGCACGAATATCTCGTCCTCGCCGGCAACCCCCACGAAGGGATTGCTAGCGGGAATTCGATAGTTCCGATCAACTTCGCTTGGAAAGTCATCACCATCCACGTCAAGACGAAGCACTTTGCCCCAGAGTGCGGTGGCACCAACGGTGGATTGGCTGCGCGGCGGTCCGCCCGGATCACCGGTGTATCCACCATCGCCCAGCGGGATATACAGCAGTCCATCAGCGCCAAAGGCCAGCGAACCACCAAGGTGGTACCCCTGCGCACTTGGTGTTGCAAGTTTCAGAATCACGCGCCGCGTGGTGGCATCCACTACATCAGGGCTAGTGCCGCGCGTGTATTCAGCAATCCACACGGTAATGGCACTGGTGGTGCCAGTGGTGTGGTGCACGTAGAACTTGCCGTTCTGTTGGTAATTGGGGTGGAAGGTCATTCCGAACAGACCACCGTAGGTCTGGTCAGGAACGAGCGCATCGATGTCGAGATACGGCGTTGTTTGCAGGATGCCATTCTTCAATAGCTTGATGGTGCCGCGTTGTTCAACAACACACATGCGCGTGGGGTCACCGGGCATCTCCTCGGTCTGCATTGGTTTCACAAGGCCAGATGCAATCAGTTGGTGTGAAACCGTCTGCGCAGTGATCGTTGTGCCAGTACTGAGCGCGGCGACGCATGCCATGGCAGCCATCAAAGTTTGGCTGCACAGGGAGTGAGGCACCCGAGCAGCAACACTGTTGAAACGAGCATCGTGAGGCATGACACGAGGGTAACCGCGATTGCGTCAAAGGCAATGCGTAGTGGCAAATCCCACAAGCAATCAGGCATTTGCCACGGTGATTATTCGCACTTCAGGGCCGGTTGCGGGCGGCGTCGTGTGGTTTGCATGGGGTGCTACCTCACGCTTCGAGGCGTGGGAACAGTGCACACTTGTCCAGCACGGTGCCGGCGGCGAGACCGCCCCAGGCAACGCGTTTGGACAGCGGCGCGCCGTCGTCCTGCTTGAGCGCGACACGGAGTTCAGCCATCTTTGCGGGCAGGAATGGCTCGAGCAATACGCCTGCAATGCGTACCGTTTCAGCGCACTGCGCCAGGATGCTGCACAGCTCCTCAGCGCGCGCGGGGTCCTTCGCTAACTTGAATGGCTCGGTGCGGTGAATGAATGCGTCAACTTCACGCAGCAAACCCATGGCTGCTTGTGCGGCACCGACAAGGTCAAGTTCATCGATCGCGGCATTCCATTGCGCCACTGCCGCGGCACACTTGGTTGGCCACTCGCCGCCAGCTTGGCTGTCGGCGGGCATCTTGCCTTCAAAGTATTTGTTGATCATCGCAGTGACTCGACTTGGGCAATTGCCAACCACGTTCACCAGATCGCTGGTGTAGGTCTCGTGGAAGTGCTGCGCACGGAAGTCCGAGTCGCTTGCTTGCAGCGGTCCCTGGGTTGCCATGTACCAGCGCCACGCATCCAAGCCGTACTTGGCGAAGTAACCCTCAATGGTGGGGAGATCCACAAAGTTGCCCATGGATTTGGACATCTTCTGGCCGTCAGCAATCCAGAAGCTATGTGCGTGAATACGGCGCGGCATGGGTAGCTCCAGCGCCATCAACAGCGCAGGCCAGATGACCGCATGGAACCACAGGATTTCTTTGCCGATCACGTGGTACGCAGCGGGCCAGTACTTTGCTCGTTCGGTGGCGAGCGCGCCGCCTGGCTCACCGAGGCCGAGCGCAGTGATGTAGTTGAAGAGCGCATCGATCCATACATAGATGACGTGCTTCTCATCGCCAGGAAACGGAATGCCCCACGTGAAGTTGGTGCGCGTGACGGGTACATCTTGCAGACCGTCGCGCAGTCGGCCGAGCACTTCGTTGCGGCGCGCAGCGGGTTGCACAAAGTCAGGATTGGCGGCGAAGAAGTCTTCAAGCTGCTTCTGAAATGAGCTCAGTTTGAAGTAATAGTTTTGCTCGGTAGCACGTGTGAGCGGTCGTCCACTGATGGGACTCTTGTAGTCCAGTTCCTTGGCGCGCGTCTCTGTGTAGTACTCCTCTTGTCCTTCGTCGTACCAGCCCTCAAACGTGCCGAGGTAAACGCTGCCGGCATCCAAGAGGCGCTTGACGAAGTATTGCACTTGCTTCTCATGGCGTGGTTCAGTGGTGCGAATGAAATCATCATTTGTGAGTCCGAACACCTTCAGAACGCGCTGGAACTCAGCCGCATTTTCATCCGCGAGCGCTTGTGGGGTGACGCCCTTGGCGGCCGCGCTCTTTTCTACTTTTACGCCGTGCTCATCAGTGCCCGTGAGGAAGAAGACATCCTCACCACGCAGGCGCATGGCGCGTGCCCAGACATCACAGACCGTAGTGGTATAGGCGTGACCGATGTGCGGCCGGTCGTTGACGTAATAGATGGGAGTGGTGATGTAAGCGGGCATGAGAGGTGCGGATGGTAGTCCGCGGCAGCAGGGTGGCTGCGGCGCCCGCGAGCGCGTGTCCGATGCCGTGGTACCAACGCGTTCGGTGCCTACTTGAGCAGCTTGGCAACCCGGGCGATGGCTGCCTGACCGTTTGCAATGACCAGCCACAACACGCGGCCGTCCGAGAGCGCATACGCCGTACGCGTATGGCCGCTTTCGTCAGCGGCAAGGCGTTGCAGCCACTCGTCACCCGGGGCGATCGGTATGGCGCGACCGAAGCCATCGAAGTGCACCGGGCGGCCGTCGTCGGGGATCATGATGACCGAGAGCATGGCGTTTGTTTCGTGGTTCTTGTACAGCACCATGGTGCCCAAGACGCCCGGGGCGAGTTCAACATTGCGGGCGTCATCGGCACTCCAGCCAACGGTGGAGAGATCGGGGGCGGATGTGGCACGTGCCCCGAGGGCCTCGCGCATCAGTTCTGGCAACTTTGCAAGTGCGGCTTCATGGTCGCGACCCTCGGCGATGTCCGTGGCAGCGAGCATCTCGTGCATGGCGGCGATGGTGGCAAGGTCTCCAATGGGTAGATCCTGCTGGGTAGTGCCGTGGCGTTCTCGTAGACGCGGACCGGTGAGGCCGATGACCATCGCAAAGATCACCGTGGCGAACGTCAGGCCAATTGCAACGGGGCTCACCTTCGTCCGGTGCTGTGGCGTGGGTGATTCCCGGTCATCGGGAGTTTCTTGCATCTGGTGCATTGGTGGATCTCAGAATGAATGCTACGCTTGGGCGATGCAGCAGATCACGCTCCGAGCCTCGGTTGTGGCGATCCTCCTCCTTGCCAGCGCGCGCGCAGCCGATGCGCAGAACGCGCTTGGAGGTGGCGATGCGCTTTCGCGTGACACGCGCCATTCCGATCCGCGGATGACTTCAAACCAAGGAGTACTTGATGCGAATTCGCGCGTTGGTGGTATGGGCGAAAATGGCGCTCGTGCCAAGGAAGATTACTTCTCGCGCAACCTGATTGTTACTGGTGACGTTGCTGGCGGACGCGGTTTCCGTGGCAGCGTCGGCTACCGCGAGCAGTCGGAATTCACTGGTCAAACTGGATCGGATGACAACCGCTCTTGGCGCGCGTACAGCGTTTACTCCAGCCCATACATGGCACAGGCGGCCTACAACCCGCTGCAAGCAAGCCAGGCGTTCGGGGCCATCATGTACACGCGCACGTATTCCCAAGCTTCAGCGCGCGACATCTTGACCAATCAGCAGCCGCTTGATGCGCGGATCGCCTTTGACCGATTTACCGCTGATAGCGGTAAGAAGATGAAGCGCATGGCAGACATCATTGACCCTGCCAATGCGCGCGACACCAGTGAGCGATTGAATTGGCGAGTGACGCAGGCCATTTCCGCTGCATCCGGGCGCGAGGCGCGCCGCGAGCAGGGCGTTGATGATTTGCTTGGCAACATGGGGCTCAGTACCTATGACCGGCAACGACTCAAGCAAGACATTCTGCAAGGACGCACCAAGCGCGAAATGGTCAGTGATCCGCTTTCGCAGACGTCGCTCCTTCCTGGTGATTCGCTCGCTGATACAGCGCGCCTTCGACCAACCCTTGCACCGGAGTATTCATCAATTTATGAATCACTCCGCGCGCGCGCGGGCGACCGCATTCCGGTTCCGGCATCGGAGGCAGATCGGGCAGCACGCGCCACGGAGATTGAGAAGGAATTGAACGGCGACATGGACTGGCTACGCGATCAGTTAATGCGCAGCGGATCTGAAAATCGCGCGCGCGGCGTGGCGGGGCCACGCGCGGAGAGTGCCCCGATCGATCCGTCACTTGCACGGCAATTGGGGACAGATGGCAAGGATTCTGATGCCACCAAGCAAGATGGGATGGGGCAAGGCGCGGACGGGGGTCAGGGCGCCGGCAAGGGTAACGGCGCGGATCGCACGAACGGTGCGAATCAAGGCAATGGCGCGAATCAAGGCAACGGTGCGGACCAACAGAACAACGGCGACTCCACCAAGCGCGACGATGGAACTGGCTCGGGGCGGACGCGTGACAGCAAGAACCTTGACGGGAACGCAACTGAACAAACCGATTCCGTTGTGCGCGACGCCAACGGACGCGATCGTGGTGGAATGACCAAAGAGGAACGCGATCGGCAGCCGAGCGTGGATGATCTTGCATTCATTCTTCGGCACGGGCGCAAGTTGCAGTCATTGGTTCCTGAGGATTCAAGTGCCATCAAGGACATGATGGAACTTGGTGCCACGTCCATGTCGCGCGGCGAGTTCTTCCGCGCTGAAGAGCGATTCGCCTCTGTGCTGGCAGTGCTTCCGAACAACGCGGGCGCGATGGCCGGCGTCGCCAACGCGCAAATGGGTGCAGGGCTTTCGGTCAGCGCGGCGCTGACGCTTCGCAAACTCTTTGCGATGCACCCAGAGATGATCGATACGCATTTGGGCACTGAAATTCTGCCTCCAACCGTGCGTATAGAGGCGGCGCTCTCTGCAGCGCGCGAGCGTCTATCAGCGGCTAATACCCCCAACGCTTCGGCGGAACTGCAAAGCGATCGCTTTGATTTCGGTTTGGTGATTTCTTACATTGGCTTTCAAACCGATCGAAGCGAGGTCATTCGTGAGGGCCTTGACGCCATGCGGCAGACACGCCCTGATGACGCGATGTTGGGACTGCTTCAGCGGATTTGGTTGCCAGTGGCCGCAGACCCAACTCTGCCAGCAAGCCCAAGCGTTCGATAAATCCGGCGCGTGGCATCGCTGCGGTTGAGCGTATAGAAGTGGATTCCGTCTACGCCGCGATCGATGAGGTCGCGCGCTTGTTCCGTAGCCCAGTGAATGCCCACATTTGCAACGGACTCTGCATCGTCTTCGCAACGCTTGATGGCGCGCAACAGTGGTGCCGGAAAGCGCGTACCGCCGGCAAGTTGAGCCATGCGCTTCAGGCTCGCCAGCGTGGTCACTGGCATGACTCCAGCGATCACTGGCACGGTGATGCCAGCCAGCGAACACCGCGCTTTCCAGTCAAAGAATGCGTTGTTGTCAAAGAACAGTTGTGTGATGATGAAGTCGGCACCGGCGTCCACCTTTTCCTTGAGATGATCCATCTGCACCAGTGTGTTTGGCGTTTCAGGATGGCCTTCTGGAAATCCAGCCACGCCGATTCCGAAGCCGCGCTGATCGGGATGACGGCGCGCTTCGTTGAAAGATTTCACGGCGCGAACCAGGTCAATGGCATGGCGGAAGTCAGCGGACTCAGCAGTCTGTGAACGTGGCGCGTCGCCACGGAGTGCCAGAATGTTGGAAACGCCACGCGAGGCATACGTCTGCAAGATCTGATTGATTTCAGCGGTGCTGTGGCCAACACAGGTGAGGTGCGGCACTGGCGCAAGCGTGGTGTCGGTGGCCAGCCGCGCCACCAATGCATCGGTGCGATCACGAGTGCTGCCGCCCGCCCCATAGGTCACCGAAACAAACGATGGCTGTAACGCTTCGAATTCTGGAAGCGAGGCAACGAACTCATTCCACGCCGCATCGGTGCGTGGCGGGAAGAATTCGAAACTGGCGGTCATTCCGTCCCGGGCAAGGACATCGCGGATATGCATGCAGACAGTCTAGGGTGCCCCGACCCGGGA
>CALQCP020000058.1 GCA_943329105.2 Chitinophaga pinensis
CTGCGCGATGTTGGCCTTGGCTACATGCAACTTGGGCAAGCAAGCACCACCGTCTCTGGTGGTGAAGCGCAACGCATCAAGCTTGCCACCGAACTCGGCAACATGTCCAGTGCAAGCACGCTCTATGTGCTGGACGAGCCGACCACCGGCCTGCACTTTGCCGATGTAGAAAAACTGCTGGTGGTGCTGCAACGGCTCGCCGATGCTGGACACACGCTGGTGGTGATCGAACACAACCTGGATGTAGTGAAATGCGCGGATTGGCTCATTGACCTCGGTCCGGAAGGCGGCGAGCGCGGCGGAACGATCATCGCCGCAGGTACTCCTGAACAGGTAGCGGCCACCGCGGCCTCATACACCGGTCGCTACTTGAAGCCGATCTTGGAGCGCGCCGCACGAGCGTCGGCAAGCAGCACGAGCGACGCTCAGCCAACGCGACGCCGAGAGGTCACTGGCACCAAGAAGAAGAGAGCGGTCAAGACACCGGGCGCTGGCACAAGCGCATAGTTCATCTACGCCGTGCGCCGCGCATGCACCCCGCCACCGCCGCGAGCGCCAGCACCGACGGTGCGGGCACCGGAGAGAAGTACACGTTGTCGGCGAACACGCCGAAGTTGACTGGCACGTCCGCGCGCATCATGACCCGGTCGAAGGACTGACTGGAAGTGAACCCCGCGAAATTGTTGATGTCGCCCGTGCGGAGCCGTGAGTAGAGAAAGGTGGCGCCCGAGTAAAACTCAAATTCTGCGGAACCAGGGAAGTACGCGGCGAACGCGCTCATCGGCGTATCAAAAGTCATCTTGATCACTTCAGCCCCCAGGAGCCCCCAACCATCCTGCGGATACATCACCTCACTGGCCTGTACCAAGTTCCCGGTGCCCCAGGGCGGAAGGTGAAAGTGGATTCCCTGCGAGGCATACTGCTCGGTCACCTGCGTCCCCTCGGGAAGGCCAGTGAATGCGACGGTGCTGAAGCCGACCGCCGCATCGAACCACTGATTGGCATTAGCTGCTCCAAACACACCCACGAACGCGGCATGCACAGTGCTTGACAGCCCCAAGGCGAGCACTGCGATCGATGATCTGAGTTGATTGTTGCCCATGGACTCACTCTACGTCCAGCCGGGCGGAAAGCTGCATTCAATCTTCTATTTTTTTTTTTTACTCTACGTCTGTAATCGCACCAGTTTCGCGTACTCAAGCACCAGCGTCTTCACGCCCACGGTGCGGAATGACACACGCGCGCTGGTGACACTGCCGCGCGGCAAAATTGCTTGCACAGTGCCGGTTCCGAAGAGCGGATGACGCACCATGCAGCCAACCGGAAACTGCGCGCCGAGCCCGCGCGGCTTGTCAAACTCGTCTGCCCACGGCTCGTCGATGCCGTCCGAGCCTTCTCCAGAGCCATCGCCGCTGCCGTCCATCCAACTGGACGCCAAGTCAGTGCGTTCAACATTTGGCTCTGGAAGTTCGCGCAGGAACTCGCTCTCCATCGCGCTCATGCGCATGCCGCGCACGGTGCGGCGCGCAGCGTGCGTCATCAAGAGCTGCCGCTTGGCGCGCGTCATGCCCACAAAGCAGAGACGTCGCTCTTCTTCAATATCTTCATCACCTTCGCGCGCACGCATGTGTGGCAGCAGACCTTCTTCGCAGCCGATCATGGTGACCATCTCAAACTCAAGACCCTTGGCCGCATGCAGCGTCATCAAGGTCACCGATCCCGCGTCGGAGTCATACGCATCGGAATCCGCCACCAATGCCACGGATTGCAGGAACCCCTGCAGCGCACGCAACAATGTTGGCGGCGCGCCGGCAGGGTCATCAGGTAACTCAAAGTCGCCCGCGGCGTTGACGGTTTCGTCCAAGTTCAGGCGGCGCTGCTCTTGGTCATCGCCATCGGTGCCGTCGGCAAAGTCACGCAGACCGCTTTCATCAAGCACCATTTCTACAAATGCAGCCAGCGCGTCCGGCTCCCCAAGTTCAATCACTTGTCGCCAGCGCGCCAGCATGGATGCAAACTCATCAATCTTGCGAGCGGTGCGATCCGCAACGCCCGCCTCGCGCGCAAAACGCAGCGCCGCAAGCATGGGAATTTGCTGCACAGCCGCAATGCGCTCAATGCGCGTGAGCGACGAATCACCAATGCCACGCGTAGGCACATTCACAATGCGACCGCACGCAACATCGTCAGCAGCGTTCGCCACTAAGCGCAGGTACGCCATCAAGTCTTTGACTTCCTTGCGGTCATAGAACGCAGTGCCGCGCACAATGCGGTACGGAATCTGCCTGCGCCGCAGTGCATCTTCCACCACGCGACTGAGCGCGTTCATTCGATAGAGCACCGCAATTTCTTTCCACGGCGTGCCCGCTGCATTGGCCGTCACGATGGCCTTGGCCACTTCGTCGGACTCAGCGTGCTCATCCGCTGCGCGCAACACGCGCACCTTCTCGCCCGCGCCCTGCCCCGTGTAGAGCGGCTTCGCCTTGCGACGCTTGTTGTGCCGAATCAGCGCGTCGGCCGCGGCCACTACATGTTCCGTCGAACGAAAGTTCTCGCCGAGCGCCACCGTGACGGCGCCATCAAAGCACTCCTCAAATTCAAGGATGTTTCGAATGTCCGCGCCGCGCCAGCGATAGATCGACTGATCCGGATCGCCCACCACGCAGATGTTCCGATGCCCACCGGCGATGTTGCGCGCAATAGCAAACTGCGCGCGATTGGTGTCTTGGTATTCGTCGATCAACACATAGCGATAGCGCCCCGCGGCGATCGCGCGCAGTGAGTCATTCGTGCCCAAACTGATGGCGGTGCGCATGAGTAGATCATCAAAGTCAAGCGCCTTGTTGCGCTGCAGGATCTTCTCGTACGCCTCGTAGGCCTTGGCAACTTGACGCGCTGCAAAGTCGCCGGCCGCCTCGCGGAATGCGGCTGCATCTACAAGTTGATTCTTCGCAGTACTGATCTTTGAAAGCACCGCGGCAGGCTGGAAGTTCTTGGTATCAAGCCCCGCTTCCACAATCGCGCTCTTCATTGCTGAACGCTGATCGTCGGCGTCGTAGATCACAAAGTCCGGGTCAACGCCACAGTCCACTGCATGACGGCGAAGGAACATGGCGCAGAATGCATGGAAGGTGCTGACCACCAGTCCGCGTCGACCGGGCACATCGATTGGAATCATTGACTCCACGCGATGCTTCATTTCGCCAGCAGCTTTGTTGGTGAACGTCAGCGCCAAGATCTGCCATGCCGGAATGCCAAGTGCCACCAACCGCGCCACGCGGCGCGTGATGACGCGTGTCTTTCCGGAGCCGGGGCCAGCAAGCACCAAAAGCGGGCCATCAACGTGCGCAACGGCAATGCGCTGGTCTTCGGTGAGACCTTCCAGGAGCGCGTCGGCATCAAGTTCCGGAATCACCGGTTCGGGTGCGTGCGCCGGTGCTGATCCATCAGCAGCAAATTGTGCTGATTTGTAGCCTGTTTGTGCCACTTGTAGTGGGGTCGGTAATTCGGGAAACAGCATGCGCGGGGCCTCCTTGCGGTGCGCGAAAGCGCTCAGTGCGCCAGTCGACTTGACGAGTCTAGAAGACAGGCATCGACATGCTGTCCACAGGCCAAATTCAACGACTGAACACAATTAAATAAACATAAATCATGAGCCGAGACAGACTTGCAGCGCGCTCACACGAAAGTCGATAAAATCGACGCGAACAGGGGTTGCAACCACAACAGGTAGGGGTACCATGACCGCCACGCCCAAGCGTTGGTAGTGCTTGGACGTATGGATGATACCAAACAGAATGCGAACAACGGTTCAAATTTATGTTTGGGTGGTGAAAATGTCAGGTGGTGTGTGCGCCGGTGTTGCGGGTGTCGTGGGCAGTAGTTGAAGTGAAGCTTTTGACGGACCAGGATGGTCCGAGCCAAGGGGTTGGACGATGAGCATTCTTTGTGACACGCAGATCCGTGATTCCGTGCGGATCGTCCCCTTCGCTGACAACGCGAAGCGCCCCGGCACAGTGTCCTTTGGCGTCTCGAGCTACGGCTACGACGTTCGCGTGGGAACAAAGTTCAAAGTCTTCACCAACGCCACCAGCGGCGGCACCGCCATCGTGGACCCGAAGAACTTTTCGAACGACCTCTTCATCGCCATCGACACCGCTGAAACCGGCCGCGACCACATTGTGATCCCGCCAAATTCGTTCGCCCTTGCCGAGACGGTTGAGACCATTGATGTTCCGCGCGACGTCCTTGCCATCTGCGTTGGTAAGAGCACCTACGCCCGCTGCGGCATCATTGTGAATGTCACGCCGCTTGAGCCAGAGTGGCGCGGCAAGGTCACCATCGAAATCAGCAATACCACGCCGCTTCCAGCCAAGATTTACGCCAATGAAGGCATCGCCCAAATGATCTTCTTGCGAGCCGAGAACGTCTGCGCCGTAAGTTACGCAGACAAGCGCGGCAAGTATCAAGATCAAACCGGCCTGACACTCCCGCGCGTCGACGGACTTCCGTTCGGCGACAGCACTCCAAATCATCAGTAAGACCCGAATCCAGGACTCCGCGTTCTTATGGACGCGGCGCCGCTCCGTCACGAACACAGTTCCCGAATCACATGCACGCAGGCATCGCGTGCACCATCACGAGAGAGACACGGAATACCCATGAGAATTGCACGACGCTTCACGACCGCTGGCAAGGACGTTTACGGAACAACCGAGTGGACCACCCGCTCAAGCCGCATCTCCAATTCGGACGGAAGCACCGTCTTTGAAATGCATGATGCGCAGGTTCCGGCGTCATGGAGTCAGCTTGCCACGGACATCGTGGTCAGCAAGTACTTCCGCAAGGCCGGCGTGCCACAGCTTGGCGCCGACGGTCGTCCCCTGAAGGATGCCGCGGGCAAGCCCGTTCTTGGACCAGAGCGCAGCGTTCGCCAAGTGGCACATCGCTTGGCTGGTTGCTGGCGCCACTGGGGCGAGAAGTTTGGCTACTTCACTGCCAAGAAGGACGCTGACGCTTTCTACGACGAACTCGCGCACATGCTGCTGAACCAGATGGCCGCACCGAACAGCCCACAGTGGTTCAACACTGGCTTGAACTACGCGTACGGAATCAGCGGCCCTGCGCAGGGTCACTGGATCGCGGATCACAAGACTGGCAAAGTTGGCCTGGCCAAGGACGCGTACACGCATCCACAGCCGCACGCCTGCTTCATTCAGGGCGTGAAGGATGATCTGGTTGGCGAAGGCGGAATCATGGACCTGTGGACCCGCGAAGCCCGACTCTTCAAGTACGGCTCAGGCACCGGCACCAACTTCTCCAACGTCCGTGGTGAAAACGAACAACTCTCCGGTGGTGGTCGCAGCTCTGGACTGATGAGCTTCCTGAAGATCGGCGACCGCGCCGCAGGTGCAATCAAGTCCGGCGGCACCACGCGCCGCGCTGCCAAGATGGTCTGCCTGGATGTCAATCACCCCGACATCGAGAAGTTCGTCAACTGGAAGGTTCGTGAAGAAATCAAGGTTGCCGCGCTTGTTGAAGGCATGAAGCACCTGGCACCGAACCAAAAGGAACTGGCCGAGCGGTTCGGGCTCAAGCTTGATTACGACTTCAACGGTGAGGCCTACTACACCGTCAGCGGTCAGAACTCCAATAACTCCGTGCGACTCTCTGATGAGTTCATGGACGCAGTGGAAGCCAACGGCGAATGGACCTTGATTCGTCGCACCGATGGCAAGGTCGCTAAGACCCTGCCAGCTGTAGATCTGTGGAAGCAAATCAACGAGGCTGCGTGGCACTGCGCCGACCCAGGCATCCAGTACGACACCACCATCAACGCGTGGCACACCTGCCCGGAAGGCGGGCGCATTAACGCCAGCAATCCGTGCAGCGAGTACATGTTCCTGGACAACACCGCGTGCAACTTGGCGTCCATCAACCTGCTCAAGTTCTATGACTCAGAGACGCGCACCTTCGACATCGAGGGTTACGAGCACGCCATCAGTCTGTGGACCGTGGTCTTGGAAATCAGCGTGCTGATGGCCAGCTTCCCATCCAAGGAAATTGCTGAACTCAGTTGGAAGTACCGCACCCTTGGCCTCGGCTACGCCAACCTTGGCGCCATGCTGATGCAGGCTGGTATCCCCTACGACAGTGACGCTGGTCGTGCAGTGTGCGGCGCGCTCAGTTCCATCCTGACCGGTCGTTCCTATGCAGCCAGTGCTGTGCTTGCTGCTGAGCACGGAACGTTCGATGGTTACAAGGAGAACAAGGAGCACATGCTCCGCGTGATCCGCAATCATCGTCGCGCTGCGCAGGGTGTTGCCCGCGACAGTGGTCAGTACGAAGAAATGCGCATCGCGCCGGTTCCGATTGATCATGCGGTGTTCACCGAAGGTCGCGTGACCATTTCCAACGCCAACGACATGCTCGGCCGCGCGGTTGCTGCATGGGACGATGCCCTTGCGTTCGGCAAGAAGCACGGCTTCCGCAATGCGCAGGTCACGGTGATTGCACCAACTGGCACCATCGGACTGCTGATGGATTGCGATACCACTGGCGTGGAGCCAGACTTTGCGCTGACCAAGTTCAAGAAGCTTGCCGGCGGTGGTTACTTCAAGATCGCCAACCAGTCACTGCGCCCCGCGCTGCAGGCACTCGCCTACACCGCTGTGCAGGTGGATGAAATTGTCACCCACGTCATGGGCACGCTCAGTCTGGAAGTTGCACTTCCAACCGAGGACGGCATCGTTCCAACGCACGGAACCACGTTCCGCGACTTCCTCATTGAGTCGGGTTACACCGGCGATGAGGTGGTGAAGATTGAGAACAGTCTGCCAACCGTCTTTGAGATCTCCTTCGCTTTCAGTGCGTGGAGCATGCCCGAGCGTGTCTTGGCTGCTCACGGTATTGACGCCGTGGCTGCGCGTGCTGACCAGAAGTTCAACGGCCTCCGCGCCCTTGGTCTCAATCGCAAGCAGATCGATGCACTGAACGTTCGCATCTGTGGAACGCAGACGGTGGAAGGCGCTCCGCACCTCAAGGACAAGCACCTTCCAGTGTTTGACTGCGCGAACCGTTGCGGCAACTTGGGCACGCGTTTCATTGCGCCTCAGGGTCACATCTACATGATGGCCGCTGCGCAGCCGTTCATCTCGGGTGCAATCAGTAAGACCATCAATCTTCCGAATGACGCGAATGTTGAAGACATCGGTGCGTGCTACCGCCTGAGCTGGGAACTTGGTCTCAAGGCCAACGCCCTGTACCGCGATGGCTGCAAGTTGAGCCAGCCGCTCAACACCAAGAGCGATGCGTCAGACGAGCGTGAAGAAGAAGACACTGCTGGCTTGCCAGAAGTAGTCGCCACAACCACCTACGTTGATCGCATCGTCGAGCGCGTAGTTGAAGTGGAGCGCGTGGTGGAGCGCGTTGTTGAGCGCCCACGTCGTAGCCGTCTGCCGGATACGCGGCAGTCGCTCACGCACAAGTTCAACGTTGCTGGCCACGAGGGCTACTTGATCGTTGGTCTCTACGAAGACGGCACGCCGGGCGAACTGTTCATCACCATGGCGAAGGAAGGTTCCACCATTGGTGGGCTGATGGATTCGCTGGGAACCGCCATCAGTCTGGCACTGCAGTACGGAGTGCCGGTGGAGAGCATCGTCAACAAGTTTGCGCACCAGCGCTTTGAGCCAATGGGAATGACCACCAACTCGGACATTCCGTTTGCGAAGAGCTTGGTCGATTACATCTTCCGTTGGCTCGGGATGCAATTCATCGCCGGCTACCGCGAGCAGAACGCACCGCGCCGCACCAAGCCAGCGGAGATCTCCGGTGGCGGAACGATCACCCACGGGAACGCAGGAAGCGGCCCGATCAGTAACGCCGAAGCCAAGGAGGCTGCATGGCCAGTACGCTCAGGAGTCACCACGCACGACGGATCGACCAGCGGTTCGTCGACGCAGGCCAGCGCATCGCATTCCGTCCAGGCGAAGGCCGACGCTCAAGAGATTCTTTCGCGCCGTTCAATCTCGGTCGTTGTGGCCGAATCGATCGTCGATGGTTCGGATGGAGCGGACCCGATGTCACGCACTTCCGTAGTGAAAGAGACCGTCACGGTCGGCGATACGCGCGTCACTGGCAGCAGCGTGCTTGATCAATCCAACGCGAACCTCATGGGTGACGCTCCAGCCTGCGATGGCTGCGGGTCGATCACCGTTCGCAACGGAACTTGCTACCGCTGCCTGAACTGCGGCAGTTCGATGGGCTGCTCCTGAGCCAATGAATCACGCTCCATCATGCGGCGTGCCACGGAACGGCACGCCGCATGATGGAGCCAACTTCAAACGACGGTCGCTTGACGCATGGCTGCGTTGGGCACCACCAGGCCCTCTGAAAGGACGGTCAGGCTCATGAATCATGCGCCGTTGCACGGACTCCGACCCGTGCGCGGCGCGACAACAGACGCGATGGTGGCGAGTTCGTGACAGCATGACGGTCAGCGAGTGGATGGACCCTCCTTGCATGGCTGGATGAGCACGGATATCAGCGAACTTCGGCCCCCTCTCCTGGGAATGGATGCCCCCCGGCCGGCACACTGGCGCGCGCAAGCGCACACGTGCCGGGCGACCGGGAAGGGAGACCCGACGCCTCACGGCTCGCCCCATCGCGTCACTTTCAATGACGAAGCGCCTCGGCGCTCGTCGTTCCTCCCCCCCCTGCTGCGGAAGCCCACCCCCCGCGGCAGGGGGAATTTGTTTTTGCGCTGCGATGCCTGCTTTGCGTGCCGTGGGTGTCGCGGCTCCATACACTGACCGATCATGCTGAACATCGCCACGACCCTTCGACTTTCCCCGGCGTGCGCGCTGTTTGCTCTGACCCTGACGGCGTGTGAGACCACTCCGGAGGCGCAGTCACTGGCACGCAAGGTTGACCTTGATACCGCTCCGCTCACGCACGTGGTGCTGGTGCAGTTGAAGGATCCATCGCGGGCCGCCGAGTTGGTTCAAGATTGCGACCGCGTCCTACCGTCTATTAAGGGTGTTTCCGCGTACAGCTGCGGAGTGCCGCTCGTGATGGGTCGAACGAATGTCACCAGTGATTACGACGTTGGCATCTATGTGGGGTTTCGGACCGAGGCCGCGTACCGGACCTATGTTGACCACCCCCGTCACTTAGAGATGGTGGAAGGCTGGCGCGAGGGCTGGAAGTCCGTGCGCATGTTTGATATTGTTGATGGGGTGCCGGCGGTGATGCCTGCGCCAACCACACCCGCCAAGCCAAGCAGCACTGGCGCCGCTGCTCCCGCGCCGGTCGTCGCGCCGACGACGCCGATTGCCCCCAAGTAAGGGGCGGCCTGATCGCAGAACCGGCTCGCGGATCGCTACACTGCAGTTCATGGCTATTGAAACCACGCTACAGGCTCGCCAGAAATGGTGGAATATTTTGTACGCCGTCATCTGTGCGGGGCTGGGCGCATGGGGCGCCATCGACTACTGGGTCACCATTCCACGCAAAGAGGCGGAGGTTGCCGCGTACGAAGTAGCCGCCACCACTGCTGAAGAGATGGAAGCGAAGGCGCGCGCAGCTGCCGCAGCGCCGGGCGCAGCGCAAACGCTCTCCGCGGAAGACGTCAAGGCATACGAAGCCGCGAAGGCGGTAGTGGATAAGGGCAAGCCAGTTGCGCCGGCAGCGTATGACCGCCCCGTGCAGATGTGGCTGTACATCATCGGATGCGGAGTGCTGGGCGTTCCATGGTTCCTTTGGGAATGGCTCTCGGCTGCCAGTAAGAAGTATCGCTTGAACGCGGATGGATCGTTTGAATTCAATCGGCGCACCATTCCTATGGAAGACATCGCAGATATCGACATGGCCAAGTGGATGTCGAAGTCGGTGGCAACAGTTGTTGCGAAGGATGGCACGCGTATTACCCTTGATGATTACAAGTTCAAGAATTCAAACCTGATCATTGGCGGGATCGCTGCACGCTTGTATCCCAACGACTGGGACGCCGATGGCCGTGACTTGAATAAGATTCGTGCGCAGGAAGAAGCTGCGGCGGCTTCCGATGCGGCCGAACTCGCTGCGGCGAGCCAACCCGCTGCGGATTCCACCACCGACAAGACCGTCTGACCATGCGCTCGACCGCCGAACCGACCACCGCCATTGCCAAGCAAGACCGCTGCGGCGACTTGCCACATCGCCCGCGCGTACTGCTGGGAAAGATGGGGCTTGACGGCCATGACCGTGGCGTGAAGTTGATTGCGCGCGTGATGCGCGACTCAGGAATTCATGTGATTTACAGCGGGCTGTGGCAAACGCCACGCAGTCTGGCGATCGGCGCGCGCGATGAAGATGTTGATTGCGTTGCTGCTTCGATGATGTCAAATTCGCACTTGGTGTTGGTGCCGCGGTTACTCAATGAAATGAAGGCTGTTGGCCGCGCTGATATCCCGGTGAACGTCGGCGGCATCATTCCGCAGTCGGATGTGCAGGGGCTTCTTGATGCGGGCGTTGCGCGCATTTACCACACCGGCACTAGCATGGATGAGATTGTGGACAGCGTCCGTGCCACGGTGAAGCCGTATGCGCCGGTGGTTTCCAGCGCGCGCGAGGCAGTGCTGGCACGGCAGATTTCCATGGCGCATGCTGCGTCGCTTCCGGCGGGAACTCCGGTCAAGCGCCCCGCGCGCGTGGTGGGAATTACTGGTTCACCCGGCGCAGGCAAGAGCACGCTGGTTGCAGCGATGGCAAACGAAGCAGTTCGACGCGGGCAACGCATTGCGGTGGTTGCCTTCGATCCGATGAGCCCGATCACTGGTGGTGCATTGCTTGGCGACCGACTGCGCGTTGACTTCAACGCGGTTGATGACAAGGTGTTCTATCGATCGCTGGCGATTGTTGGCGAGGACTACCGCAGC
>CALQCP020000059.1 GCA_943329105.2 Chitinophaga pinensis
CGCTCACTTGTAGCAATGAACGGCTCAACGCCGCCAAGATGCTGACAATCACCAACATCGCGATGGCCGCTACGGTTAAGGAGAGCGTCACTTGGCACCGCCTTCAAAAAGTCGCCCGAAGCCGGCTGCTTCCAGGATGCGATCTTCTTCAGCATGCATGCGCGCGTAGGAATCATCATCGCGGTCATCGTGACCAGCAGCGTGCAGCAATCCGTGCAGCGCATAGAGAAGAATCTCGCCGCGGGTTCCGTGCGGCGCACTGGCCGAAGCAGCAGATCCATCGTTTTGCGCAGCACCCTGCCCGCGCCGCGCTGCTTCGTCTACGCAGATGGCAATATCAACATCCACTGCCGCACCGGGCGCGTTCTGAGCGAAGGTCAGTACATCGGTGGTGGAATCAAGGCCCATGTGTCGCGCGTGCAACATGCACATGCGGTCGTCATGCACCAGTTCGATCGCAGCGCGCGTTACAGGGAAACCAAGCAGCGGAACGATTCGTTCGATGGCTGCCGCAAGCCAGGCGCGATCGGCAACTGAAAGCGTTGCCAACGCGTGACCGGTGAATTCCACGGATTGTGGTGCGCCCTGCTCGCCTGACGATGTTCGTTTACCGTCGGGGTCCACTGCGATTAGCGCCCCGCCGCTGACACGTACACCGGTACGAAGCGCGGGGTCACCCGGCGTTCGAACTCGGGACGGAACTTGTTGACGATGGTGCGGACGGCCCAGTTGTTGCCGTCTGCCAAACCGCAGATGGTGGTGCCGGGGGTCAGACCCATGCTGCCAGCAATCTCCAGAAGCATGTCCAAGTCCTGCGTAGTGCCGGCGCCGCGCTCAATGCGCGTGATCAACTTCAGGAGCCAACCGCTGCCTTCGCGACACGGCGTGCACTGACCGCAGCTCTCCGCCTTGAAGAAGCGGCAGATGTTGCGAGCGACGGCCACCATGTCGGTGTCTTCGTCAAAGATGGTTGGGCAGGCGGTGCCCAAGCCAAGGACGTCGTACTTGCGGCCAATGTCAAAGTCCATGGGCGCGTCGTATTGATCGGTGCCAAGAACACCCATGGAAACGCCACCAGCGATGGCGCCCTTGAACTTCTTGCCATTGCGCATACCGCCGCAATGCTTCTCAACCAACATCCGCAGCGGGATACCCAGTTCAAGTTCATAGGTGTTCGGCTTGTTGACGTGGCCACTCACGCCCATGAGCTTGGTGCCGTAACTGGGCATGCCGCCCGGCAGCGTGCTTTCCACACCCATCTTCTTCCACCACTCCACGCCGTGCTCCATGATGGGCACTACTGCGGCAAGCGTTTCAACATTGTTGATGATGGTTGGGCGTCCAAACAAACCCTTGATGGCTGGGAACGGCGGCTTGACGCGCGGCCAGCCGCGCTTACCTTCAATGGCTTCAAGAAGCGCGGTTTCTTCACCGCAGATGTATGCGCCCGCGGAGCGATGCAGCACCACTTCCACTGCGAACTTTGACGCGCCGCGCATCAGACCCTGCTTGCCAAAGATGCCGTTGGCGTAAGCCTCCTCAAGCGCCTTCTGGAAGACCTTGGCCTGGTGGTGATACTCGCCGCGAATGAAGAAGTACGCGGTCTGCATCTGGCATGCGTAGGCCGCAATGGCGATGCCTTCAAGAACAGCGTGTGGATCGAAATCCACAAGAAGGCGATCCTTGAACGTGCCGGGCTCGGCTTCGTCGCAGTTGATGGCTAAGTAGCGCGGTCCGCCATCCGGTGGCGAGAGGAAACTCCACTTCAAACCAGCAGGAAATCCTGCGCCGCCGCGGCCGCGAAGGATGGCGGCTTTCACCTGATCGGTGATCTCGCCAGGCTGCATGGAGAGGACCCTTTCAAGGGTCTTGTAGCCGCCGGTAGCCACGTACTGGTCAAACCAGACGGTCTTGCGCTGCGCGCGATCCTCGGGAATGCGCTTGGTGAGAACGGGCGTCGGCTTGAAATCGGGGGACGTCGGCATGGTGGTCTCGTTCGTGTCTCGTTCGTGTCTCGTGTCGCGTGTCGCGTGCGCGGTCAGTGCGTCAGTGAGTGTGTTTGTCGTTCACAGGCGGAGGTGTCGGGGCATCAGGCGGAAGCAGCACTTCATCAATCACCGTTCTCCGCAGCGTCACGCCGTCGGGGCGCTGTTCCTCAGAGACCGTCTTTTTCACCTCAACGCGCTTGGGGGCGTTTGGATCCGTGACGATCGCGTCAATGATGTGCCCGAAGAACGAGCCGATATTGCGTGCAAGCGGCGGGTCTTCAGGTGCAGGCATGTCAGTGCTGGCCTCCGGGCGAGACATGTCGAGCGTCAACAATCAGGCTCTCGAGTTTCTCGACCGTCAGTGATTCGTGCAGGGTCTCGTTAAACAGTGCCACGGGTGCAGTGTCGCAACTGCCAAGGCAATCCATGGCGATGAGCGTGAACTGACCGTCATCGGTGGTCTCGCCGACGCCAATTCCAAGGCGCTCGCGCGCGCAGTCGAGCAGCTTGGTGCTTGAGCACGCGCACTGCTCGCAGGCGATCGAGTGGCAGACACCAATGGTGACTACGCCGCGCTGCTCGATGGTGTATTCGTCGTAGAAGCTCACGGTGTCCAAGACATCCGAGGGCGAAATGCCCAAGAACTCTGCGATTTCCAGCTGCGCTTGGTACGGAATGTGCCGGTACGCATGCTGGATGTCATGCAAGATGGGCATCAATGCGCCCAGGCGGGTGGCGTACTTGGGAAGCACGTCCGCGGTCCAACGCGCCTTCATCTGAGCGGTGGCGTACGGTTCCGCGCGACGCGGGACCTGCATGGTGGCGGAAGGTTTAGTTGGCCAGGCCATAGTGGGCGAGTCCTCAGAAAGTAAGCGGGTGGAAATGCATGAAGCGGTGCAAAGGCAAAGCGCTCAGGTGCGCGCTGGGTTACCTATCAAGCTCTGCCGCGATCACATTGATCGAACCGATCACGGCGATGGCATCAGAGACCAAGTGACCTTCAACCAGCTTTGGCAGCACGGCGTAATTCACAAAGCACGGCGGACGAGTACGAACGCGCCACGGATACTTGGTGCCGTCGCCGACGATGAAGTAGCCAAGTTCGCCGTTCGGGCTTTCGAAGGGGAAGTAACCCTCTCCGATTGGCACCTTCCAGCCCTTGTTCCACATCATCAGTTCAAAGTTCTCAATGACGCCTTCGATGGAGCCGTAGATGTTGGCCTTGTCAGGCTGCGTAATCTTGGCTGCATCGGTTGGGTTGAACGGACCGGTCGGAATGCGATCGATCAGTTGGTTGATGATGCGCGCGGACTGCTTGATCTCTTCAACGCGTACTAAGTAGCGTGCGAAGCAGTCGCCGGTCTGGCAGACCACCACATCAAACTTAGGGGCCTCGGCGCCTTCGCCGTCCCAGTTGTCTGCGTAGCACAGGACGGGTTCGTCCTTGCGAAGATCGCGTCGAACGCCTGCAGAACGCGCCATTGGGCCAGTGAGGCCCCAAGCGATGGCGTCTTGTTTACTGATGGCGCCGACCCCTTCAAGGCGGTCAATGAAGATGCGGTTGCGAGTGAGCAGCGTCTCCATGTCCTTCACCGCGCGCGGCAGGCGCTCGTTGATGAAGTGCTTGATCATGCGCTTAAACGTGTCATCGCACGGGATATCGCGCCATGCACCGCCGACGCGCGTCCAATCCGGATGGAAGCGCTGACCGCTCAGGTATTCCACGATGTCGTAGATGAACTCGCGCTCATTGAAGCCGTAGAGGAAGCCCGTGAATCCGCCCAAGTCAAGCGCAGCAGCGCCGACGCAGAGCAGGTGATTCTGAATGCGTCCCAGTTCCGCCATGATGGTGCGGACCACTTTGCAACGCGTGGTTGGTTCGATGCCAAAGAAGCGCTCAACGCCGGTGTGGAACGCAATGTCATTGACGATCGGCGAGATGTAATCCATCCGGCTGATGGTGCACACGTACTGGTTGTAGTCGTGGTGCTCGCCGAGTTTCTCGAACCCCGAGTGCAGGTAGCCGATGTGCGGGGTGACGCGCGCGACGCGTTCGCCATCAAGCTCCATGATCAGGCGCAGCGTGGTGTGCGTGGCCGGGTGTTGCGGTCCGATGTTGAGGACCCAACGGTCAGGCAGTTGAACGTGGTTGCGCAGGTAGTCCGGATTGTCCGAGTCAATGGTGACCATCCCCCCCGCCCCGGCGCTGGGCCGAGCGTGGGAATGCTCTTCGACTTCGAGACCGTATCCGTGGTCAGGCTGAAGGGTGTACGGCATGGGGCAATAAGTATAGGAGCGACCGCGACGCCGGGGATAGCAAAAATCGCCTTCCGGAGCGCGTGGGGGTGTAATTCAAAGGCCCACACGCCATGGATGTTGAAGGTTTAGACTCCGATGCATGGTTGGGCAACAGGACTTCACCGCACAGATCATGCAGACGCTCGCGCACACGCTGCCGCAGGTTCGCATATTGGGCGTGTGGCTGTTCGGCAGCCATGCGCGTGGCGAGGCTACGCCCCGCAGCGATCTTGACTTGGCGGTGCTTGCGGAACGGCGCATCGATCCACTGGCGCTGGGCGCCGCAGCTACCGCGCTTGAACGCATTGCCGGGTCTCGCGTGGACCTCGTTGACTTGCGCGCTGCATCGGGGCTACTCCGCGTCGAGGCAACCTACCAAGGCACCCTGCTGGCCGCGCCGGACCCCCTGCAGGCCCAACTGTTTGCTACGCACGTCTTAGCGGACCACGCCTCGTTCGCGCCCAACCGCCGTATGGCCACTGAAGCAATGCAGGAGAAGTTCCGTGGCGGATGACGTACTCATGCAGAAGCTGGTCAGCATCGACCGATGCGTGGCGCAAGTCCACACGTTCGTCGCGGGCGACCTGGATCGGCTGAAGGATCAACTTGTTCAGGATGCCGTGGTGCTGAACCTGCAGCGTGCCTGCGAACAAGCCATCGATGCCGCCTCGCGCGTCGTTTCCACGCGCCGCCTTGGCATTCCGAGCGATAGCGCAGAGGCATTCACCATCCTGGAACGCGCAGGTCTGTTGTCTGAACCCACCGCAGCCCGCATGCGTGCTATGGTCGGCTTCCGCAACATCGTTGTGCATCAGTACCAGTCACTGAACCAGGCGGTACTTCGCGCCATCGTGCAAGATCATCTTGTGGACTTCGCTGCGCTGTGTCGCGAACTGTCAGCGCTGTAAGAGAAGAAACCTGACGAAGAGACACGCCCCCAGGCGCGTGAGCGCCAGGGGGCGTGGAGTTTGGACGCTGGCCGGGGCCAGCGTGGAGTGCAGAGTGATGTCAGGCGCGACGGCGGCGAGCGCCGAGGCCAGCGAGGCCGAGCAGCGCGAGGGCGCCGGGGGCGGGAACGTAGCCGAAGTTCGAGATCTGCAGCGAACCAGATGAGGAACCACCACTGAGCGAGCCGCTCAGGTTTGTGTTGTCGAACTGGAACGCGATGTAGTAGAGGTTGCTGAAGTTGATGCCCGTGAAGTCGCTGAAATTCACGTCAACGTGGCCATTCAACAGCGCGACCTGCCTGTAGAACGTATTGCCGTCGTTGTCAGTGGCAACCATCTGTAGCAGCGGGCTGTTCGAGGGTCCATTGCTGACATAATTGGCGATGTCGAAGCTGAAGGCTGTGCCGCTTGACCAATTGAAACCGGTGGTACTGGCAAAGACCCCCTGCGCAGTTTGCACGGGTGCCGTATCCACAAGATATGCGGGATTCCAGTTCGCGACATTGTTGGCGTTAAAGGAGCCGTTGCTCGTGCCCACCTCCCCGCCGTAGGACATGGTCATGATGCCACTGCCGACATCAACCGATCCGTAAGCTTTGCCCATGAACCCGCCGGCGTTACGACCACCGCCGTAGGTCATGCGCTCTTCCGCAGCGCCAAATGCGCCGAAGTCGTCGGTGAGGACGTTATTCCAAACAGTGCTACCGTTCGCGGTGGAGGCAATCTGAAAGCTATCAATGCTGACAAATCCCGGGGTCACCCCTGCATGCGCCGCGCTGACGCAAGCCGCTGACAGAACCATTGAAGAGATGGAAGTTGTGTTACGCATCTGAAATTCCTTGTTAGGCTTTCGCCCGTTTGGCCCACACTCTCGTGTAGGCGTTACTTCGCCGAAACCGTCGGCGCACGGAGAGCGACCTGTTGAGATCGCCGGGAATATCGAATGAGATGGCAAAAGCGATGGGAAAGGGAGGAAGGGACGAGTTGGGAACGGGAGGGAAGCCCGTTCAGGCCAACCAAGATTCGGGACAAACCAGACCGCACGGGGAACGTGCATTCTTCCGAATCTCAGAAACCAACGACACTATGACTCCGGCGGCGCCGAGTGCAAGTATCGGAGTCCCAAAATATTCAGCGACGGCTGCATTTTTGCAAGTTCTGGCCGAAGAACCCTTGTCATTCCACACAACCTACTGGCAGAGCCCGCTTTACGGCTTCGATTCCGGCGCAACGTGATGCCTGCCTCCGCCAGGTCGATTTCGCTGTCATCGCCGGCACTCAAAGAAAACACGCCCCCAAGCGCGGGTGCGCATGGGGGCGTGGAGTGTGGACACTGGCCAAGGCCAGCGTGGAGTGCAGAGTGATGTCAGGCGCGACGGCGGCGAGCGCCGATGAGACCTGCTGCGCCCAGGAGCGCGACGGCGCCGGGGGCGGGGACGTAGCCGAAGTTCGACACGGTCACCGTGCCGGTCGGAGGGGCGACGCCGGCGGCCAAGAAATTCGAGCTGCTGCTGCCGGTCACGGTGTTCGTGAACACCATTTCGATCTGATAGATCGAGCTCCAATCGAGGTCACCGAAGTTGGCGGCAGCCACGTCAACATGGCCGTTGCTCAAGGCAACGTCATAACTTCCGAGAACACCATTATTGTCGAGAACCCGGAGATACATCTTTGCGTTGTTCTTGGTGCCGGTCGTTTGGTAACCACTCAAGTCAAAGCTGAAGCTGGTGAAGCCAGACATGTCGATGGCCCCTGCAAATGCAACGGCCGGATCTGTGCCGAACGCTCCCCACACGGCTATGGATGTCTGATAGGAGTAGTTCACGGCGCTGTCCAAGGGATCGGCGTTACCGGTGTTGGTCGTATTGAACCACTTGTTGGTGCCCGTGGTCGCCGTACCGCCGTAGGACATGGTCATAGCGCTAGTTCCCACGCTGTTGGAGCCCTTGGCGGTACCACCACCAGAGGCCTTCCAATTGCCAATCAGGTCGCGTGAAGTGGCCGCGCCGTACGGCTGTGAGACGGTGTAGTTCGCACCAGAGGTTCCACTTCCTGCGGAATAGTTGTATCCGGTGAGAAGACCAGGCGTCGCCAACGACGGCGAAATCGCGTCCGCAATACCGAAACTGTCAATAGAGGTCACCGACGCATTAGCCGCGCTGACGCACGCAACCGACAGAACCATCGAAGGGATGAAAGTTGTGTTCCGCATTTGAAACTCCATGATGGGCTCTCGCCCAGTGAGCCCGCACTCCTGCGCGGGCGCCGCTTTGCCGAAACCATCGGCGCGCGGTGTATGTGTTGCGATTGATCCAACGACGGAACAATCGGTCAGTCCAAAAGGGCAATCGCTAGCAAACTTCACGCACGAATGAACTGTTGGTCTGACAACGAGAACGTAATCTGCACTCCTCAACCATCATGCGACTTTAAAAACATTCATCAAAATGTGCAGTTCTAAATGCGCTGCCGATGCCGAATATTTGTCAGAATTGCTCGCTAATTGGAACAAGACGACGCTGCTTGGGCAGCCGCAAACACGCCCCAGGCGCGGAAGCGCTTGTGGGGGCGTGGAGTGTGGACGCTGCCCGAGGCTCTTAAAGTGGTGATGGGAAGCCAGCGATGCAGGCCCTCAGGCGCTACCGACCGGGGCAACGGTTGGCGCGTACCAGGTGCCCTTGCCCACGCCGTGGCGGACGAGCTTTCCTCGTGCGACTAGCCGGTGGAAGTGCAACTTCAGCGTCGGTCGTTTCGCGGCGGTCAGGCGAATCGCGTCGCCCATCGTGATTCGTCCGCGCTCGCGCGCGCACTGGAGAATCATCTCGGAAAGCGGAGGTAGCACGCCCAACACGCGGTCTTCGCGCGCGAGGCGCTGCTCGAGCTGGGACACCTGCTCGGCCATGGCGCCCAGGAAGTACTCGAGCCATGGTTGCCAGTCTTGGCTTGGCGTGCGAAGCGTGGACTGCGTGCGGCGCAACGCCAGGTAATAGTCGGTCTTTGTGCGCTCGATCACCGCTTCAAGGGAACTGTACGGAACGAAGGTGTAACCGCTTCGCAGAAGTAGCAACGTGGTCAGGATGCGCGAGAGCCGGCCGTTTCCATCCTGGAACGGATGGATGGTGAGGAACACCACCGTGAACACGCCGATTGCGACAAGCGGATGCGTGTCCGGTTCGTCGAGCGCAGCGTTGGTCCAATGGAGGAGCTCGGCCATGAGCCGCGGCGTCTCGGATGGCGTGGCGGTTGCAGACACCACGCCGATCTGCTGGCCATGCGCGTCGAATGCAACGACATCATTCGAAGCAGACTTGTAGGTGCCGCGATGGCGCTCGTCCTTGTCACTGTGGCGCAGAAGATCACGATGGAGTTGCCTGATGTGATTCTCTGTCAGCGGAATCGATTCATGCGAGTGGATGACAAGATCCACAACCTCTGCGTAGCCCGCAACCTCTTGCTCATCGCGCGTCGCAAAGCGGCGAACGCCGATTTCGCGAAGCAGCGATTCCACTTCGTCATCACGGAGTGCACTGCCCTCGATGCGCGTAGACGAACCGACGCTCTCGATCGTGGCGATGCGTCGCAGCGTGGTGAGCCGTTCGGGCGGCAGCGATCCAGTCGCGCGCCACGCGCCGCGGAACTCCTCAATGCGCGCGAGGAGACGCACCATGCGAGGCGAGAACTCCGGAGGCTTGGACGGGAGTATGACCATATGGATAGCCAAATATATCCATAAACACGGTCATAGCCAAATGGAATAGCCAAAAAGAACCATATATGGGGCTTCTGTGCTGCGGCGCGCTGCGTCAGCAATGTCCTGCGGGCCCCAGGAGTGATGCGCCAACGCACACGCGCCCCCAGACGCGGAGGCGCCAGGCGGCGCGAAGTGGGCTGGCAAAGGGCTGGGACGTCCACTGCGTCGGCAATTGGACGCTTGCGAAATAGGCAAATGGACGCGGAAGCTCGGCCGTCAGCGACGGTGACGCAGGCGCTCAAGCTCGGCGCGAAGCGGTAGCCAGTACTTACGATCCTCGGCGCGCTCCGCGGCTTGCTCCGCGTCAAGGCCAGCGTCAATGTCACTGACAACGCCCGCCTTGACTGCGGTCAACAATGGACGGTGTCGCGCCGCGCGAACGCAAGCGGCGGGAAACCGTGCAGCGAGTTCCACCAGCAGTTCGGTCGTTCGTAATTCGCGGAACCAGAATCGCACCTGCGCGGCCGTTGGCGATCGACGATGCTCGAAGAAGTGCGCTTCCACAAGACGTCGGATCATCGGCCAATCCTTATCTCGCTGCGTTTTCTTGGCCTGCACAAGGTCCGCAAGCGAAAGGAGATCGCACGGCGTTCCATCCGGAAGTTCGATCGAGGTGCGGCGCCTCCAAAGCGATGCAAATGGATCGACACCGCGCATCTTGGCCATCACATCGACCCGCATGCGCATGGCCTCGGGGTGATGGCAGCGAAAGTGTGAACCGTGACCACGTTTGAGAAATGCGAGCGTGCAGGGAGGAACCGCGATCGGTTCCGCTTTCAGTTCTGCGAGGGCCGCGCGCAAGCGAACAAGGTTGGCCGCATCGGCCAGAACGGCAAGATCCGTATCGCGGCTAAATTCCGCGGCGCCGTAGAACACGCACGCCTGCTCGCCCATGAGGAGCGCGCGGACGCGGTGCGTCTGCATCGAAGAAAGGACTTTGCGTATCGGGTTCGGGATCAAGTGCACCTCCCAGTGCCACATAGGTGAGCCACAGCCGTTCGCTGGCAGCCCAACGCTGGGCCGGGGTCATCCGGTACCACTCGGCCCATTCGGCACCAACGAGTTGTTCGGCCTTGACCATCAGAGCATCGTACGACATGAACGCCAACGCACACACGCCCCCAGACGCGGAAGCGCTTGGGGGCGTGGAGTGTGGACGCTGGCCGGGGCCGGCGTGGAGTGCAGAGTGATGTCAGGCCTTGCGGCGACGGGCGCCGATGAGGACTGCCGCGCCGAGCAGCGCGACAGCGCCGCGTTGCGGGAGCCGCGGTCGGCGCTGAATGAAATCGCGTTGAGGCACTACGGTTGTCTACTGGCTTGCATTCGCCTTACGAGGACGGCCGCTGAGCGCGGCCCTGTCCTCTTCGGCGCCTGCGGCCAGGGATCGCGTTGGTGGAAATCAACAGACTGCGGTTGTTGGGGCGCGCCAACGCGCACAAGCCCCCAGACGCGGAAGCGCTTGGGCGCGTGGAGTGTGGACGCTGGCTGAGGCCAGTCACTCAGCTGACGAATCGCGGAACATTTCTTGTAACACCCTGAGCGCTTCAGGGCGTTCGGCAAACTCTGCCAAGGGTGTCAGGCGCTGAATCACGGTATTCCGATTGATGGCCGCACCCTGCCGACGAATGATCCCACGGACATCACCCCAGTCCTTCTCTCGCCCAGCAAATGCCTTCAGCACCAACAGGTCTTCTGCTGAGCACGTACGAATCAAGGGGCATCCATCGACGGACCACTCGGTTGAGCGAGCAACCATGTCTCGCTCAAACTCCAATGCACCAAGTGAAACATCAAGTCGCACGCCTTCCGAACTCTCCAGAATCAGAACGCGATGAGCAAGCGCAAACGCCCGTGCATCAGGCATGCGCGGAATGAATTTCACTAACAACGCATCGACCGCTTCCGCATCTCGACTGACTGCAGTC
>CALQCP020000060.1 GCA_943329105.2 Chitinophaga pinensis
CTCCACAAGGTTCCGCTTAGCCTCGGGCGAATCTGTTCGTCCGGTTGGCACCCACGGGGCGTACGTCCAACTGCCGGACTTCTCAGTTTCACACGCCGCTTACCGAGGATCCCGTGCTCACTGCGGGGGCTCGAACACGGAAGGCACTTTGGCAACCAGGGTCTGGAACACGCTCACCTGGCCGCAGGCGCCGGAGAGGATAGGGCCGCGCTCAGCGGCCATCCTCGTAAGGCGAATGCGGGCCAGTAAGAGAGCGTGTTGCATCAGAGCCAATACGAAAGCGTGATACATCGCCGCGCGAAGCTCTAAGCCGGCCGGCGCTCTCGCACCCGATGTGTCATTGGCTCAGTGCTGCAGTCAATGTCCACGCTAAAGAACCCGCCCCGATGTGTTCGCACCAACGGCCACAGGATCTCGCGGTCCGTCACCGGAATCGGTAAGCGCTCAACGTCAGCTGCAGCGACCCATTCGAGGCGTCCTTCGTCAAACTCCGACATAGCGATTTCTTCCGCGCGGACATGACGCGTGCATTCGAATAGGAAGATGAGCCAGTGCATCTCGCCTTGGTAGGCACGTTCGCTCACCATGCCGAACATACGCATGTCTTCTTCCGGGAGTGCGAGACCCGTCTCTTCATGCAGTTCGCGAATGGCGCACTCATGCGGGCTCTCGCCGCGGCTAATTTCAAGTTTGCCACCGACCGGGGAGTACATGTCAACGTTCGGCTGCTTCTTGCGATGCAGCATGAGAATGCGACCCTCGGCGTCCCATAGGTAGCAAAGCACAGCCACCTTGTATGGAAGCGCTGCCGTGTCGTACTGGGCTGCGTGGAGATTCAATGGGCCGCTCCAGCATGCATGCTGACGCTCGCGGCAATTCCAGCATTGGCAACAAGTTCGCGGATGCGCAGCACCGCCTGTGCAGACGCGGGGGCGAGCGGCAATCGAACCGCCCCAGAATCAAGACCAAGCAACGAAAGCGCACACTTGACGGGCACTGGATTGACATCAATCGACAGGAGTCCCTTGGAAAGCGGCAGCATGGCCATATGGACTTCAAGCGCCGCACTGAAGTTGTTGGCGGCAAGCAATCGGCACAGTTCTGCAACTCGCGCAGGTACCAAGTTACTGACGACGCTGACTACACCTTTGGCGCCGACCGCTGCAAAGCTTGGTGTCAGACTGTCATCGCCGGAGAGAACAGTGATGTTGCAACGTTGCCGAATCTCACTGGCAGAATCCATCGAGCCGGTGGCTTCTTTGATCGCCTGAATATTGGGATGCTGAGCGAGGCGCTCAACGGTTTCAGGGGCGATCGCCACTGCGGCGCGGCCAGGGATGTTGTAAAGCATCACCGGCAAATCACATGCATCGGCCACCGTCATAAAGTGGCGGTAGATGCCCTCTTGCGATGGCTTGTTGTAGTACGGCGTGACCTGCAGACCAGCGTCAGCGCCCAATTGCCGCGCCAGTTTCTGCAAGTGAACGGCGTGTGCAGTGCAGTTGGAACCCGCGCCAGCGATCACCTGCAAACCGGCAGCACGCCCAACGCGTACCGCAGTCTCGACGACGCGCGCATGCTCCTCTTCAGTCAGCGTTGGACTCTCGCCAGTAGTACCGCATGGAACAATCCCGGTGACACCACCGGCTGCTTGACGACGGATCCCTGCTTCAAGCTTTCCTAGGTCCACCGTGGATCCATCATCCGAGAAAGGCGTGACGATGGCGGTGTAACAGCCGTGGAACGAGAGGCGTGCAGTCATACAAATCAGTGTACGGCGGGCGCGGCGATATCGATACAGGAACGCATGCGTTGCACCGCCGCCCGAATTCCAAGAAACACCGCGCTACTGACGATGGAGTGCCCGATGTGCAATTCGTTCAAACTAGGTAAAGCGGCGATCGGTCCAACATTCAGGAAATTCAGGGCATGCCCTGCATTGAACTGCATGCCGAGTGACTGAACCATCTCGCCGGCCAAGCGCACCTTGTCAAGTTCGGCGAGCGCCGCCTGGGAACGGCAGTCGTCGCCATGGTCATGTACGGCGTGTGCCCATGGCCCGGTGTGCACCTCGCACACGGCAGCGCCGCAGCGATGCGCCGCTGCAATCTGCGCGGGGATCGCATCGATGAAGATGCTGGTACGCACTCCGCCGGCCTGGAGCCGCGCGATGACCTCGCGAACGCGGGGCTCTTGGGCGATCACATCGAGCCCGCCTTCGGTAGTCACCTCGTGCCGGCCTTCCGGCACCAGCATCGCCATGATGGGGCGAATGCGAATCGCGGTCGCCACCATCTCGTCGGTGGCGGCCATCTCAAAATTGAGCAGTCCCGGAAACGCATCGGCAAGCGCCGCCACATCAGCGTCTTGAATATGCCGGCGATCTTCACGCAAGTGCACGGTGATGCCATGCGCGCCGCCCGCCATCGCCTCATGTGCTGCGGCAATGGGACTCGGCTCATAGGTGCGCCGCGCTTGGCGCACCGTGGCCACATGGTCGATGTTGACGCAAAGCCTTGCCATTGTGCTCCACAGTATAGGAGTGCACGCGCAATGACATTCGCGGGGCGTTGTACGATCTCCGCCATGCATACTTTTCAAGAGCGGCTCAATGCGCTCGAGCACGATATGGTTGAACAAGGCGCGCGTGTCCTGCACCTCTGCACGCTGGCGGTGGAGAGTTACTTCGACCTGGACCTGACCAAGGCTTCGGGGATCGAAACGCTCGACACAGAAATCGATCGTATCGACGTAGAGATCGAGAAGCGCTCGGTGCCGCTCCTGGGCATGGGACAGACCGACGAGCACTCCATTCGATCGGTATTGACGATCGTCAAGTGCAACAATGAATACGAGCGAATCGCGGATTGCGGCGTGAACATTGCCGAACGTGTGCTGGAAGAGCGCACGCGGCAGATGCGTGTTCCGGACACATTCCGTGTCATGTCCAACAGCGTCATCGGCATGCTGCGGGACACCAACCGCGCCCTACTCCGGCACGATGCAAACCTTGCTCGTCAGGTACTCCTCTTTGACGACACAGTCGATCGATTCAAGCAAGAGATTGTGATGAATGCGCAGGAACAAGTGGCTGCTGGGCACCTGACTGTTGGATTTGCGTTTGGGCTTATGAGCGTGACCAAGAGCGTTGAGCGCATCGCCGACCATTGCACCAATGTGTGCGAGCAAGTGATCTACCTTGAGAGCGGGCTGATTGTCCGCCATCGACCGGAGGGCTGGAGTGCCCCGATCGAACCAAAGGGATGACACCGCGACTTCAACAGGAACAACAATCGATGAGTACGACACCATCTGTGGCAGAAACAAAACAGCGACTTGAGCGGACCGGTCAGCAGCATTTGTTGGCATTTTGGAATTCGCTTGATGAATCACGACGCGAAGCACTGCTCGAAGCGATCGTGCAACTTCCGCTTGAGCACCTCAGTTCCATGCTTTCGCAAGCTGCATCACTGGCACGACCTGCAGCCGCCGACATTCGACCGGTGCGACCCTACTTACGCAACATGGCGGATGCCAGCAAATATCGCGCCATCGGCGATGACCTAGTGAAGCGCGGCAAGGTTGCGGCGTTCATCGTTGCCGGCGGTCAAGGAACGCGGCTCGGTTGGCGCGGCCCCAAGGGCACGTACCCAGCAACCCCAGTGGCCGGCAAGCCACTCTTTCGAGTTTTTGCTGAGCAAATCATGGCCGCCGAGCGCGCGTACGGCGTGCGTATTCCTTGGTTCGTGATGACCAGCGAGGCAAACCACCACGAGACTGAGCGGTTCTTTGATGACAACCGCTGGTTCGGTCGTCCGCGCGGCGACACCATGCTCTTTGCACAGGGCATGGTCCCCAGTGTCTCGCTCGACGGCCAAGTGCTGCTTGAGCATGCATGGCAACCGGCGCTCAATCCGGATGGGCATGGCGGTTCACTCAAAGCGCTTCGACAAGCGGGTGCGATCGACCACATGCAAGCGTCAGGCATTGAACACCTCTGCTACTTCCAAGTGGACAATCCCAACGTTCATGTCATTGACCCGCTCTTCCTTGGTCTACATGTCGCGGCGCCGGATTCCAGTGCCGAGATGAGTTCCAAAAGCGTTCTCAAGCGCGACGTCACTGAGAAAGTCGGCGTCTTTGTCAAGGCGCCACGCCTCACTGTTCTTGAGTACAGCGATGCCCCGAAGGAAATTGCCGAAGCACGCGATGCGTCCGGCGAGATCGTGTACGGCGAAGGCTCCATTGCGATCCACATCATCGGTGTTGAGTTCATCCGCAAACTCACCGATCATCCGCTTGGCTCCGTGTTGCCTTGGCACCGAGCGATCAAGAAGGTGCCATTCGTCGATCCGATCAGTGGCGACCGCACGGAACCGCTCGAACCGAACGCAATCAAGCTGGAGAGTTTCGTATTCGATGCATTGCATGAGGCAGAGAGCCCCATTGTGTTGCGCACCGATCGCGTTGAGGAATTCGCGCCGATTAAGAATGCATCCGGTGAAGACAGCCCAGCGACTAGCAAAGCCATTCAAGTGGAACGCGCCGTTCGCTGGTTGAAAGAAGCGGGAATTCCGGTTCCATGTCACGCCAACGGTCAGCCCGATTGCGTTGTGGAAATCTCACCGCTCACCGCGCGCGGTCCAGAAGACTTGCGCCGCACTATGCAAGGCAAGTCCATTACGGCCGGCACGGAAGTACTGCTCTAGCACTACTCAGGTGTGACATGCGGAACGCCCTCCGCAATCGATCGCATTCATCGCATTGATCGCATTGATCGCAGCCCCTATCGCGTCTGCGATGCACGAACGTCCTGCACCACCAGTTGCACGCGTCGCACCCCTCGGTACACCTCAATGGACGGCTTGACGATGAGGTCGATCGGTACGCCTTGGCGCACCACACTTGATCGATCGACGGCGCTCCACCAGATGCAGCGCGAGCCGCCCGGTAGAAAGAACTCCACGTGATTCTTCGCCGAACCAAACAGGGTCGGAGCCGCCACCGGCCTGACGTTGCGAATGAGAAATGCTGGCTCCGGATTTCCACGCCCGAACGGACGCAGTATTTCCAGCGGCTTTAACTCGGTGGCGGTCATTTCCGCAGGCTCTGCTTCCGCGTCGTACCGTCGAACTGGTCCAACCGCCCCACCACTCGCAAGTGCCGCGCATTCGGAACTCACGCGCCGTGCAAACTCCGGAACATCTTCAGTACGCACGGTGAGTCCCAACGCATACGCGTGGCCGCCGCCGCGAATCATCAGGTCGGATGCAACGCGCTTCACGGCGGCCAAAATGTCGATTCCTTCAATACTGCGTCCACTGCCCTTGGCCGTGCCATCGCCACGGAGTGCCATCAGAATGGCGGGTTTGCCGTGCCGTTCGGAAATCTTGGCCGCGACGATGCCAACTACGCCCTCGTGCCAACGCTCATCAGCAAGAACAATGGCGCCTGCATCCGCGATTGCCGGATCCGCATCAATGCGGGCACATGCCTGTTCAAAGTACGCCCGATCCATCTCTCGACGCTGTTCGTTCAATTCAGCCAACGTCTTCACGATGGCGCGCGCGCGCGCGGGATCATCAGTGATCAACAGTTCAACTGCTTCCTTGGCGTGTCCCAATCGTCCGACGGCGTTCAAACGCGGCCCAAGTCGGAAGCCCACATCAGACGCATCCACGCGACGGCCCTTCTCCAGTTCCGCATCGTCAAGAAGCGCACGCAAACCAGCCACTTCAACTGATTGGATGGTCGCCAATCCACGCGCGACAAAGACGCGGTTCTCATCAACCAGCGGCACCACATCGGCAATGGATCCAACCGCCACCAATGGAATGCATGCCATCAGCGCATCCTTCAGCACCGCAGCAACGTTCTCGCCACCGCACCACAAGCGCGCGAATTCAGATGCCACTTTGAAAGAAACCGCGGCTCCACACAAGTCCACAAACGGCGCTGTTTCACGACCGGGCAAAGCCGGATGCGCCGTGGCAATTGCCTCCGCCGCGCACCCTGGATCGACATGATGATGATCAGTAATGAGTAGCTCAAGTCCAAGCTCGCGTGCACGCCGGGACGGGGCAACTGCTGAGGCGCCACAGTCAACCGTCACAACGGTCTTCACATCATCCGCGGCGAGGGTTTCCAGCGCCGTGTCATTCAAACCGTAGCCTTCATCGATACGGTCCGGAACGTAGAAGCACACATTGGCGTCGGCGCGGGCGGCCTTGATCACGCGCCACAGGATGGCAGTGGCAGTAATGCCGTCTGCGTCGTAGTCCCCGTAAATGGCAACCCGTCGACCAGCGCGAACTGCTGACTCCAAGCGCTCGGCGACGGCGGTAGCACCCGGAAGCGTGCGGGCTTGGTGCAGCAGGTTGGCACGCGGAGCATTCAGTAGCTCACGCCCGCGGGGGTCCATGGGATATTCACGAGCGGCCATCACCCGGTCAAGCAGGCTTCCAGACTGGTCTTTTTCGGCCCCCAACCAACGGCTCTCGATCGCTGTCATGCCCGCAGGGTATCGGGTTCGAGCCCGGAAGCACTCCCGAGAACCCGTCGGGAATTTGCCACGAATTTCTGCGCTGTCCCGGCATCACGCACCGATACCCCCGCCCCGGGCTGTAATCTGAGTTCATATGGATCGATACAAGACCATCCTGCTCTTCGGGGCACCCGGCGTAGGCAAAGGAACGCAAGGCAAGATTCTCGGGCATATCCCCGGCTTCTACCACCTGGCCTGCGGCGATGTGTTCCGCTCGCTTGATATGACCAGCGACCTCGGCAAGAAGTTCTTGGAGTGCAGCTCCCGCGGAGAGCTGGTGCCCGACGAACTCACCATTGCGATGTGGAAGCAAAATATCCACGCGCAGACGATCCTGAGTATCTACAAACCCCAGCAAGACCTGTTGGTACTTGATGGCATCCCGCGCAGTGCCGGGCAGGCCGTGGCGCTCGACCCCTACCTGGAAGTGCTGAATGTCATCCATCTGGTGTGCCGTGATGTAGACGCCATGATCATGCGCATGCGGCGGCGCGCCCTGAAAGAGAATCGCCTTGATGACGCCGATGAGAAAGTCATTCGCCGACGCTTTGAGGTGTACAAAAATGAAACCGCACCCGTCCTGAATCACTACCCGGCCAGCATCGTTCACGAAGTTGATGCGGTGGGACCCCCTGCCGTGATTCTGCAACGGATCTTGGACATCCTGGCTCCCATTCAAGATGGGCATTTCCGGAATCCCCTCGCCGGCGACCCGAAATTATGAATTGCTACTATTTGCGGATCAAAATTTGCCCGCGATAAAAGCACTTGTTACTATTTGGTGATTCGTTCATCCAAGCCCCCGGAAGCTCGTTGCGTTGACTTTACGGTCCGCAACGAGTTTTAATTTCAGCGCGCCGACTTTGACTGCGGAACGCTGGTGGATTCTGGGCGAAGTTCTTCAGGAATCAGTTCGCGATAGCGCTCGACAACCGCCTGAAACCAAGCACGTTCATTGTCGGTGAGCCCGGGCGCTCGCGCCGAGGCCTCCAACGAATCCAGCTGCGCGCGGAGCACCGCACGCACACCTGCACCCAATCCAAGCCCGTCTGGACGGGCAAGTTGCGATTGCAATCGAACGATCTCTGGGTGCGAATCAACAGCGATCAATTCACCAGGAACTCGCTCCATGCGCATCATCCGCACTGGCGCTGGGAACGTTGCCAGCAGCAGTTCTGACATTTGATTGCGACCACCGTCGAAGATGGGCGCGTCCATTCCTCCACCACCAAACTTCTCAAGATCAGCGCGGGAACCCACCTCAATCTCCAATTCGTGCCGGGTCTCCACTGGTCGGCCGTCCGGTCCGCCCACCACGCGCCCAACAGCATCACGCTGACCACGCATGACCACTAACGCAATGCGCTCGCCCGGACGCTTGGTCTGCACGATGGCGGAAAGCTGCGTACTTACCTGGATCGGCTTGCCATCAAGTTCCACAATGCGGTCGCCGGGACGCAGCACCTTCTGCGCGGGCATGTTGGGAATGAGCGCCGTCACAGTCACGCCATCATTTTCGCCCATCCGAGGCGCCATTTGGATTCCCAACGCGCCGCGCGGCGCATCCTTAATGCGCGCGTAGCCAATATCAAGAAGCCGCGCATGGGCTTCATAGGAGAGGCCACCCGGTGTGCTCAATAGGTGAATCCAAATCTGTTCGTCCGGCACCTTGGCATCACGGAGTGCAGTGGTAGCTGCATCGCGTTGCGCGAAGTCCGTTGCTCCAAGAGCGCGCACCATGGAAGTGACCGCTGGGTCTGCAACAACACCGTTCATGCGCGCGGCTGACCATGGTGGCGCCTCATCGATACTTGCCGCACCGCGATCAATTCGGCCGCCACCCAGCGCGATCCCTTGAAAGTCGCCACGCAGTTTCATCGGCGGCAGTACACGAGGCAGATCTTGCCCAGGCACTTGCGGAACAATCTGCTGGTTTCCGAGCGCACCCGCGACCGCCACCAACATGGCGAGCGCACCACACTTCACAGCGATTCGATGAGCTGGGCGTTCGCTTCGATCCATGCTGTCTTTCGTTCGATAAAGGCCAAGAATCCGTCCGCGCGGAGATGCGCGAAACGGCCCAAGCGGGCAATCGGCACGATGCTTTCCAGCGTGCACGACTCAATCATAAGCCAGGGCAGCGCCTTTCGTTCCCTTGGCTGCAGCATTGCCCCCATGCCGTGGCCGATTCCTGAGACCAAGGCTGCCATCCGCTGTAGGTCCAGTTCCGCCCGCCAGCGCTCATGCGGCAGCCCCGCAATGGGATCATTGCCGAAGTGCACCAATGCATTGGCAGCTTCGCAGGCACGGTGGTCAAGCCGGGCGCTATCAAAGTCCAACAGTGCGCGCACATTTCCTGAGTCAAACAGCGCATTCCCGGGATGCGTGTCTCCATGCACACACAGCCGATCGACATCATCAAGCCCCACTGACTCCACCCGCGCACAGGCCCGCGCGCCGCGCTCAAGCAGTGCATCAGTGCATGTACGAAGAGCACCTTCGTTGGTATCCGGGTCAGCGCGCATAGCAGCCGCAATGATCGCTGGCGCAGCTCCTTCGAACGTGCCGACGCGGTGATATGAAATCGCCGGCACATGCGGCCCCGGGACAAACGAGCGCGAAGACTTCAACATGCTGCCAAGCGCTGCGCCAATGGCCGCCGCTTCCACAAGTCGCTGTGTCCACCGCGCACCATCAACCCACTCAAACAATTCGTATGTGCCCAACGGACCAACCACGGCCGTGGCGCCCGTTGGCGTGCGCACCAATCGCGGCACCGGAACACCGGCATCGGAAAGGTGCAACTGAAACGCGTGCAGAAATGACAGGCGATCCGCGCCCCCCATATCGGCCGCTCGACGCTTCAACATGAAACGACCGCCGGGTGTTCGCAAACTGCTCTTGGCACTGCTACGGGAGCCGCGCCCGATGGGCTCTGCCTCAATCGGCCGGCGCAGGCCAAACTGCCGAGAAACTTCACGCACCTCCTCAAGAGAGAGGAGCTGACGTTGATGAGCTTTCATTCCGCGTTCTGTGCCTGTTCCTTGATTCGATCGATGGCGGTCTTGATCTCCACCACGCGGCGACTGATTTCTACATCACCGCTCTTTGAAGCAATGGTGTTTGCCTCGCGCAACATTTCCTGTGCAAGAAAGTCGATCGCCCGTCCCGCAGGTTGCGGATTTGCTGGCTCAATGATGGAGCGGAACTGTTCAACGTGTCCACCAAGCCGCGCGATTTCTTCAGCGATGTCGGAACGTTCCGCAAAGATGGCTACTTCCTTGATGACATCGGAGTCGCTCACTGTGGAGCCAAGGTCCTTCAGCGCGGCGGCGAGTCGAACCCGTAGGCGATCCTGGTAACTGGCCACCACTGCGGGCGCGCGCAGGCGCACCGCATCAAGGCGCTCTTGAATCTGTTCTCCAAACTCGCACAGCAGTGCACGGAGCGCGTCGCCTTCCCTTTCACGCATCACCATCAAGGCGTCGCATGCTTCGGACAAGAGATTCATCACCATCGGACGGGCTGATTCCGAAACGGCCGCGGATCGGTCATCGGAAACAACGCCCGGCAATGACAGTAAGTCGGCGATGCGAATCTCCTGCGAAAGGCCTGCGGGAGCAGCGTTTCGCAACTGTTCCGCATAGGCCTCCAGCGCCGCCACATTGATGCGCGCCACATTGCGGGTGGCAATTTCAGTCCAACGAATAGTGATGGTGACGCTGCCGCGCGTCAGCCGACGCATGACTACCGATTCAATGTCTGGCTCCAGCGCTTCAAAGTCAGAAGGCAACCGCATGGACGCCTTGAAGAATCGGTTGTTCACGGAACGAATTTCCACAGAACACCGCGCGCCATCCTGCTCGCGTGCGGCAGAGCCGAATCCGGTCATCGATCGAATCACTGTGGTGCCTCGCGAATCAGTTCAGGGTGACTTCAAGGAGCAGCGGGTGCTGGTGCAGCGGGTGCTGCCGGTGCCGGAGCAGTGGGTGCTGCCGGTGCCGGTGCAACAGGCGCTGACTCAACCGGTACCGTTGTTGCAGGTGCAAGTGGAACCGTCACCGAAGTAGTGCCCGGGTTCGTTGCAGGTACTGGCGTAACAGGAACAGAAACTGGCGCAGTGGCTGCTTGCTCAGCAGCGGGCTTCTCTTCTTTACTGCCCTTCTGCATCTTCAGATCAATGATGTTCAGGGCGATTGCCAAAGCCAGGTACAGGCCAAAGGCGGTCACGGTGGCGTAGGTCAATGCGTCACCGGTGCGACCACCGAAGGCCGTGTCGGTACCGCCGCCACCGCCGCCGAATGCCTGCGCCAGTCCGCCGCCCTGTGGCCGCTGAAC
>CALQCP020000061.1 GCA_943329105.2 Chitinophaga pinensis
ATGCTCGTATCAGCCATGATGTTCTGCATCTTGTAGTAGTCCATCAAGCCAAGATTGCCGCTGCGCAGCGCTTCGCTGATGGCCTTGGGAATCTCTGCTTCGGCCAACACCACCAAGGCGCGGTTCTTCTCTGCCTCGGCTTGGTGTTCGGCTTCCAGCGCCACTGCCAGCGCGCGACGCTGCTCGGCTTGTGCTTGGAATCGCTTGGTGTCAGCCTCGGCCTGCGCGGTTTGCAGATTAGCGCCGATGTTCTCGCCGACATCAATATCAGCAATGTCAATGGAGAGAATTTCGAACGCGGTACCGGAGTCAAGACCCTTGGCAAGCACGGTCTTGGAAATCTTGTCGGGGTTCTCTAGAACGCTCTTATGGTCTTCGGCGCTACCGATGGTGGAGATGATGCCCTCACCCACTCGAGCGATGATGGTCTCTTCAGTGGCACCACCGACGAGCCGTGCAATGTTGGTTCGCACGGTGACGCGGGCGCGGGCCTTCAGCTGGATGCCGTCCTTCGCTACGGCATCAATGGTCTGACGACCCGACTGCACGCTTGGGCAATCAATGACCTTTGGGTCAACGCTGGTCTTGACAGCGTCAAGAATGTCACGACCCGCCAGGTCAATGGCAGTGGCGCGGTCCCACGGCAGGTCGATCTTGGCCTTGTCTGCCGCGATCATCGCGCGCACGACGCGCTCAATATTTCCGCCGGCAAGGAAGTGACTCTCCAGTTGATCTGAATCGATGTCCAGGCCGGCCTTCTTGGCGGAGATGCGGTTGAAGACGATCTCGGTGGGCGAAACCTTGCGCAGGCGCATCATCACCAGTTTCAGCAGGCTGACGGGCGCTCCGGAGAGCCACGCCTGCACCGCGAGCTGGATGTATTGACTGATGACGATCAGCATCACAAAGCCGATCAGACCCACGATGGCCAACACCACCCAGAAGATGATGTTGAAGTTGCCGCTGGTAGCCGGGGCGACCTGCGCAAGCAAAGTGAATCCGTTGTGAAGTGCGTGTTCCGTAGTCATGCACGGATCTTAGCCGCGCGCTCGTACCACCACGCGGTCCCCGGTTGTTTCGACCACCGTCACCACGGCCCCGACGTCGATCATGCCCATTTCTGCAGCAGCTTCCATGCGCAGGTCACCGAAACGAACAAATCCGATCGGGCGCAGCGGCGTGAGTGCCACGCCCTCGGTTCCCACGGCTACCTGGCCTGCAGCGACCTTGATTGGTTGCACGCCTTCGGAATCGGCGTCAGTGTTGCCAAGCACCATCCGGCGCGCGATCGGCGTGCGCGTCCATAGTTTGAATCCGAACACCACTGCAAACGGCGCTCCCGCGGAGTAGGCGAGTAGCGCCGCAAACCCCCACAACATGCCGTGCATGAAGAATGCGATGATCGATGCCACCAGGCAGCTTGCAGTAGCGACCGCCAGGACACCGCCGGTTGGAACAAAGAGCTCCAACACACCCAACACGACCGCTACTGCGAGAAGTATGAATCCCGCAGCGATCCACACGGAGGAATCTCCGCTGGCAGTGGTGTCAGCCAACAGAGCAATGGATGCGTAAGAGATCATTCGTTGATTTGTTCCACATCAAGAGCGTACGGGGTGGAGCGCACCACCACGATCCGTGCGCCCGACGGGATGATCGGACCGATGGCCTGCACATCCATCAGTACGCCATTGAATTCAGCCTTTCCGACGGGGCGCAGTGGCGATATAGCGATTCCTTGCGCGCCGACCGGTACCGCCCCCGAGGCTGACACCGTGGTGGATGGTCCTGGACCACCCGTGGTCGTTGCAAGGATCGCTCCATGCAGCAGGCGTGACTGTGGCAGCACCCGCAACAGCGCCCACGCGACACCAATCGCCAGAATCCCGCCACCAGCGACGATGCCGATCGCAGTGGCGAGGTCATCGCGACCTTCAGGTGTGGAGAGCGGTGCATCAAGGAAGCCCACCACCAGCCCGACCAAGATGCACGCGCCGCCCAGGAACCCCACGATCCCCACCCCTGGAATCAGGAAGATCTCGATCAGTACCAGTGCGATACCCAAGACCACGATCATCAATGGCCACCAACTGGTAACGCCCGCAAATGCAGGCGCGCCAACCAAGAGCGCCAATGCCAAGGCCGCCGCTGCTCCAAACCAGCCGATTCCGGGAGCGGCAATCTCAATCAGGAATCCGCCGAGCAGCACCACCACCAATATCAGCCGCACTGGCCAACTGGTGAGGAATCGCACCAGTGCATCGCCAACATTTTCGTCGAGTCGTTGCAGCGATGTCGCACCGAAATATGAGGAAAGTTCAGCGTCGGTTCCAATTTCGCGATCAGCAAGTCCAAAGGCGATCGCTTCCGGCGCGTATGTCACTAGTAATTCTTCTGCACCATCGACCTGCGCCACCACGCGCCACTCTTGAGCCGTTGCCGCCGTGAGCCGCTCGCGTACCGGCGGGCGCGTCTGCTGGTCTTCCACCAGGACATCGCGCTCCTCAGCGTTGCGTGGGCCGTCATCGTTGCGGCGCCGCAGTGATAGATCAACAAACGGAATGGCAGCCGCGCCGGCGGTAATGGCATCCCGTTGTGTGCCCGCACTTCGCATGGTGGGGGGATCGGTCCCGAAGGCCTCGCGATATTCCGGGCGCCCAACAAAGATGCGCGCGTTGCCGTTCGCATCCGGATTGACTCGCTCGAGGAGCCACACTTCATCAGGCGCACTGACAAACGCGCGCACAAGATTTTCGTCGTAGCCGCGCCGTCGTGCACTGTCGACCACTTCAGCAAGCACTGGCGCTTCCATCTTGGCGCGTTCGGCGGTTGGCAATGGCTGTAATCCCATGCCGGGAAGTACCGCAATCGGGGCAGCGTCGCCAAACGCGGCGCCTGGCGAAACGATGATGCCGCGGCAAGCAAGCGCGATGATGGCGCCCGCGCTGTACGCCTTGGGATGCACCCACGCCCAGACGGGAAGCGGCGCGCGATCCTTCAGAAAGAGGCACAACTCAAGCGTGGCGTACATGTCGCCGCCCGGCGTATCAATTTCAAGCACCGCAGCATCAAACCCACTCGCCGCTGCTTCGGCGATGCGCCGCTCGACGCTGCTACGTGTCATGGCATCGATCTCACCGTACACGGTGATCACGGCCAGCCGCGTTGCCTGCCGCCATGCCGGAACGGCAACTGCCTCCACTGGTGCCTGTGCATTCGCAAATGTGGCAAGCAGTGCGGCCAGCACGACGCACGTTGCTGCAATGAACCGGCTGTGAATTGCTTCCCCTGAGTGTTGCATGAGATTGGTACAGGATAGCCCGCCCAAAAAGCACCGCGGCCGGCGTTGCGTGCCGGCCGCGGGAAAGGTCACTTTCAGTTCAACAATCAGTCCCAGCTAACGAAATCTGAGCCGCTGTAGATATCCAACGTGGTGGTACCAGTGGAGGTGGTGTTGGACGAGGTCTTCTGGATCCAGAGGACGCTGTCAACATTCTTCTTACCACCAGTCTGGCAGCCAGTGTCATTCTTAAAGATGTTGTCCTGCGAGAGAGTGCTGATCACCAAGTCTGCTGGTCCACCGCTGCAGGCGGCCTGCGCCAGTGGCTTTACATTTTCTGGGTACGAGGTACGCCCGTACTCAATGTGGTTATCGTTGTAACCGATGTTGCCGTCCCACTCCTTGGTACCGCCGTGAATCAGCAGCGTCTTGGAATTGGTGTAGTCATCGCCAGTCACCGCGCCAGCCTTGGGGCCGCGGTTGCCGAGGATGGCGAACCGTGAATTACTTGTGTTCTTCCACTCCGTCTTGCGACGCGTAGTGGGGTCGAGGGGCATGGTGGAATACGAGGTATTGCTCTGTATGAGCAGGTCGGCCTTGAAGCCCGTTCCCGCTCCCGGATCCCAGTACACATCGCTGGCTGGCTTGATCATGTTCATGTTGTACGTGGCGCAGGGAATCACCTTTGCGTTGATTTCTGCGGGAGACACCATGATCTGGGCATTGACGTATCCACGGCCGAGCATCGATCCGTGCAGGTTGCCGTGATTGTTTTGAATCTCGTCGATGTCACCACGGCCTGGCACTGCGCCAACGCGGTTGATTTCGCCTGGCAGCGGCAAGATGCCCTGCGAATCGTTGGCGGCGGTGAGCCAACCTTGGTGAATCTGCTTGACCTGTGTTTGGTCCTTTACCTGGCGTGCCGTGGCGCGAGCCTTGGCAAGTGCCGGGAGCAGGAGACCCAGGAGCAGTGCGATGATCGCCATCACGACGAGCAGTTCGACGAGGGTGAATCCCTTGTTTTGGTTGCGGTTCTTCATGTGAGTATTTCTCATGTCAGGGGGTGAGTAATTGAATGACGAGAGGAGATGAGTTACTGAGTGTCAAGCTTGTCATAGGTGGGGATGGCAATCCACTTGGTGGCTCCGTTGGGGTGGATTCCCAGCATGGTGTCTGAGCCGGCCCATGGCTGTGGTGCGGTCCCGTTCACGTCCACGCATCCGGCGCCACCGAACTCGGCCGGAGCAGTTCCGCCGCACGCAAAGAGGTTGTCCTTGGTGAGGTTGCCGCCGTTGTAGTTGCCGCACTCATAGAAGACGCCGTCGGGGCGGAAGGTTTCCACGAACTCCATGTGGGTGTCACCAAAGCAGACGTTGCCTTCCCAGCTCTTCTGGGGGCCGTGCAGGCGCAGGGTTGGGCTCTGCTCGTACTCGTCACCAGTGGTTACGCCGTTCTTGCAGCCGCGGGTGGACATGTGCGGGCGCGATGAATCGAGGTTGTTACGCCAGTGCTGCTGCTTGCGCAGACCGCACAGGATCAGGTGAGCAAACGACGTGTGGCACTCGTTGGTACCGACCGTACCGTCAATCTTTGCCTGCATATTGGGATCCCAATAGCTGTCGGCTGCGGGGCGGTAGGCGCCGTAGTTGTAGTTGGTGTACGCCTTGACGATCGGGTTGACCTCGGTGGCGCCGTACAGGATGTCGGTGTTGAAGAGCTGCTGCGCAACGCACGCCGAATACAGGTTCTGCGTCTTGTTCTGCGCGAAGTCCTCTTCGCCTTCGCCGGGGATCTGCTGACCGCCGTAGGCAAGGCGATTGATGAGACCCGGGGTAGGCATCTTGCCGCCCTTGCTCTCGTTGGCACGGCCAACCATCGCGGTGTGGATCTGCTTGATTTGGTTGGAGTCTTTGACGGTCTTGGCGGTCTGCTGCGCCTTGGCCAAGGCCGGGAGCAAGAGACCAACGAGCAGGGCGATGATGGCCACGACCACCAGCAACTCGACGAGCGTAAATGCGCGCTTCTTCATGTTCAGTAACTCCTAAGAGACGATTCGGAGAGAACAACGACTTCAATACCCAAGTGCTCGCACGCGCGAGCAATGATGCCGACGAGGCATCTACAGAGGCAGGTTCAGAATGCGCTTTGGAGGGATCACCTGAGCTCAGGCCGCCTGAAGTTGAAATCGCGGGTAGGCGATCAGCAACGTGTGGGCGATCCGACACGCGATCGCAAGGCGATCGTTTGGCGGGGTGTGGCTCAGGCGTCTGGGGTTACCGTGTCAGTCCGGCGATGCGGGGCACCTCTCATGCGGCGCAGGTATGGCATCAGTTCATGTTCCGTAAAGTCCCACACGTGAGTGGTGGACCGTTCTGCGAGGCAGAACGCGGGGGATGCCGCAGTCGAGAGGTGAGCGCTTTAGGCTCCAGGCGCGTCGGGATGTCGAGCAGGCAGGGCAATCGCACTGTCTGTCCAGTAGGAAGATACGGCGCGGGGGCGCGGAGTGTTGGCATGTGGTTCATATGAATCTTCAGAATTTTGATTTCCGTAGTTCCAATAAGCACCCACGCGCTCGCAAGCGGTTCCCTCATTAGGATGCCCACATGACCTTTGAACAGCAACTCGCCGCCCTTGGACTGACCCTGCCCCCGGCCCCGAAACCAGTGGCGGCCTACATCCCAGCCGTTCGCACCGGGAATCTCATCTACGTGTCCGGGCAGCTGCCAATGAAGGACGGCCAGTTGATGGCCACCGGACCGGTCCCATCGGTGTGCTCGTTCGAGGCTGCGCAGGCAGCGGCACGCCAGTGCGTGCTGAATGGACTTGCCGTCATTGGCGACCAGATCGGCGGCGACTTTTCCCGCGTGGTGCGGATCGTGCGGGTTGGGGCCTTCGTGCAATCGGACAACGGTTGGACCGATCAGCCAAAGGTGGCAAACGGCGGCAGCGAGCTTCTGCAGCAACTCTTTGGCGAGGCAGGCCGACACGCGCGCGCTGCCGTGGGCACGAACGCTCTGCCACTCGGGGCGAGCGTGGAGATTGAGTTGCTTGTTGAAGTGCGTTAGGCCGTGGTGACTATCACGCGGCGTGGCGCTTGGTGATTACTTGCCGCCGCGCATCATCAGTGCCACAACCAGCAGATTGCCGATCACGCTCACTGCTAGCAGCCCGAGCACAATGATGCCCACTGGTGTTGACCATAGGCTTGGCGCGCGCGGCATGGAAGCGATGGCTACTTCGTCGGTTCCAGTGGCCCCCAATGCATCCATGCCAGAGATGGGGCTATCCAGTTTGGGCCGCGCGTGGACCGGTGCATCGCCCGCCGCCACCAGGTCAAGATCCTCAATGAGGTCAGCCGCGGAGTGATACCGTTCGCGTTGATCCTTGGCCATCATCATTTCAATGACCATGGAGAGGCCACCAGAAAGATTGGGTGCAATCTGATCGGGCGGAATCAATGCATCCCGCAGGTGTTTCTGCATCACCTCCTTCGGCGCTGTTCCGTCAAATGGGACGCGACCAGTGACCATGTGGTACAGCGTGGCGCCGAGACCGTAAATGTCAGTGGCTGGCGTTACATCGCGCGCGCGGATCTGTTCCGGCGAGATGTAATACGGAGTGCCGAAGATTTTGCCTTTTTCCTCGGTGATTGCAGCGGAGTCATCGCCCGCGCGGGCCAAGCCGAGGTCGGCCAGTTTCACTACGCCAGCCTTGTTGATCATCAGATTCTTTGGTTTCACATCGCGGTGAATGAATCCCTTGGCGTGCGCGTGTTTCAGCGCGCTGGCTGCTTGCCGAGTGATGTGAATCGCCTCCATTTCTGGAATGCGTCGCTTGACAGTGATGCGGTCGAACACGGTGTCGCCGTCGATGTACTCCATCACAAAGAAGTACTCGCCACCGGGCGCGCGACCAACGTCGTAGGCGGCCACGATGTTGGGGTCGTTGAGTTTGGCCGCCGCTTTGCCTTCTTTGTAGAAGCGGTCGATGTACTGAGCGTCCGATGCAAACTTCTTTGGCAGAAGTTTGATGGCCACCAGTCGATCAAGGCTGAGTTGCTTGGCCAACACCACGGTGCCCATGGCGCCCGCGCCGAGCTTCTTCATGACCTCATATCCGGGGATGGACAGCGCAGCCGTGACGGCGGGCGCAGCCATGCTTGAGCCGGACTTGGACGATGGATCTTCCTCTTCGCCGATCCAACCACGGAGCGTTTCGATCTGCTCAGCAGTGAGCACGCCACGGCCAGTAAAGACGCGAACAAACTGCGCGGCGCGTTCTTCCTTGGGAATTTGCTTGAGCACCTCAAAGGCGGCAAGCACTTGGTCGCGCGTTGCTAACCCGCGCTCGACCGCGGCACGACCGATGAGTGTCTCAATGGAATGCCGAGCATTTGCACCGGACATAGTGGTGCCGAGGCGGGCGCGCTCCGCAGGATCCGGGGTACTGGTTGGCTTGGGGCGGGAGTCGGACATCGTCAAACAGTTCGCATGCGGTGCAGTGGGGTTGCTGCCGGGGTGCGAACTATACTTCTATTTCCTTGCACGCCGCGCAGCGTCGAACCATGCACCCACTCGATGACACTGCCCTGGCCGAAGTGACAGCCCGTTCCAACGTTATTTTGGCGAGTGGATCACCACGTCGCCGCGAACTGCTTGCGGCTGCTGGTGTTGCATTCATGGTGATGATTCCGGCGATTGATGATGCCGATGCCCCTGCCGACGGCCGTGATCCGGAACGATTCGTGATGAGTTTGGCGTGGTTTAAGGCGCGGCAGGTACTTGCAGACGCAGCCGTCCGATTTGGCAGCGCCGGTCCGCGTTGGATCCTTGCGGCCGACACGATGTGCGTTGCTGGCGGAGCGGTGATCGGCAAGCCGGCTGATGCGCGGGACGCAGCGCGGATGGTGCGGGGCTTTGTTGGTGCCACGCACGAGGTTGTCACTGGAATATGTGTGCTTGACCGGCGCAGTGGTGGTCGACGGATTTTTGTGGACACGGCGCGCGTGACACTTGGTGAACTTTCTGATGCGGCGATCGCTGACTATGCGGCAAGTGGCGCATGGCGTGGCAAGGCTGGCGGTTACAACTACGCTGAGCGCTTGGCAGCTGGTTGGCCACTGCAGTGTGTCGGCGACCCAGAAACAGTCATGGGTCTTCCAACACGGTTGGTCCTGCCGGCACTTGGAATGAGAGGCGCATCATGAGTGAATCAACCCAGCCCGGTGACAGCGCCGGCGTATCCGTTGCTGCAGCGTCTGGACCGCTGCATCGGGCGCTTGCACCGTTGGCGCACATGGCGGCATTTGCTTACGGAATGGGTGTGAGCGCTCGCAATTCACTCTGGGATGCAAACATCCGAACCCCGACATCCGTTGGAATTCCAGTGATCAGTGTTGGAAATGTTTCAGTGGGCGGCACGGGAAAGACGCCGTTTGTTCGCTGGTGTGTTGAGGTGTTGCAGGCGTCCGGTCATCATCCGGTGATTGCGCTACGTGGCTACGGGGCACGCGATGGAGTATCGGATGAAGCGGAAGAGTTTCGAGCGATGCTTCCTGGAGTTCCGGTGGCGGTTGGTGCGGATCGCGTGGCATCCATAGCGCGTGCGCGCGCAGCAGATCAACGTATTGATTGCGCGGTACTTGATGACGCGTTTCAGCATCGACAGATTGCTCGCGACTTGGACATTGTGCTGGTGGATGCTGGCAGACCTGCCATCAACGGCGCGCTGTTGCCGGCGGGTTGGCTCCGCGAGCCAGCGCGTGCGCTGCGCCGAGCCAACATGGTGATTGTGACGCGCGCCACGTGTATCGATCCCATCCTTGCAGCGCAGATCGAGCGTCTGCATGGCGCGCCGCCTGCGGCGTGGACGCGTCATGCGTGGACGCGTGTGGAGCGGTTTGGTGCTGGCGGTCGGGACATGCCGCTCGCAGCGCTTGATGGCGCGCACTTGGTGGTGGCGACGGCGCTCGCGCGTCCGGAGGCGTTCGTGGCTGATGTGGCAGCGCATGGTGGACGCATCGCGGGCGATTTCCGGTTTCGTGATCATCACGCGTTTACGAGTCATGACGTTGAGACGATCGCCGCGCGGGCTCGTGCCACGGGCGCGGCGGTCATCTGCTCGGGGAAGGACTGGGCCAAGCTGTCTCGGCTGGTTCACGAGCCGGCCGGGGTGGAATGGCTGGTTGTGCGGGCTGGGATGGCGTATTTGGATGGTGAAGCAGGGGTCCGGGCGGCGCTTTCCGGCGTTGTGCCCGGTTTGACACGCCCATAACCATTGCAATTCGGTGGATATGCGGGGGATAAGGTTGTCAACTGCAATGTTGCACAACCCTTTAATCTGCCAACACTTGCGCCCTCCTGCATCTTGACTCGATGTGTCATTCGGCGCATACTGCGCACTCTCGTTGGGCGGCGAAGCCCCGAGACCGCACACCAAGCAGGAGCCACCACATGTCCACCGTCACCAAGAAAGAACTGATTGAACGGCTTGCCGAACAGTCAGGACTCAAGCGACAAGATGTGCGTCAAGTGGTTCAAGGCTTTCTTGATGAAGTCATCAATGAGCTCGGCAAGGGTAATCGGCTTGAATTCCGTGACTTTGGCATCTTTGATGTGCGCGAGCGCGCCGAGCGCGTGGCGCAAAATCCAAAGACGCTTGAGCGCGTGATGGTGCCTGCGAAGCGCACCGCACGCTTCCGCGTTGGCCGATTGATGAAGCAATGCGTCGACCAAGAGTCGGCCGTTCCAGTGCTCGCTGGTAGCGCATCCGGAGCCGAGTAATCCGACGCGCACCGCGCGTTCAAACGCGCACCTGAGGAGCAGCACGCATGGAAGATCAGTCAGGTTTCAACGGTCGCCCTGGCGATCGTTCCTCTCGTCGCCGCGACGCGGTACGCAGAACGGTTTCCGATCCCACCGAGGTAGCTCGGCTGTTCTCAGCATTGCCGCCGGCCGCGCCGGAAGCGGAGATGAGTTTGTTGGGGGCAATGATCGTCGATCCAAAGATGATCGCTGATGTGATTGGAATTGTCAGCCAGCCAGATGACTTTGCCAAGGCTGGACACGGCACGATTTTCCAACACATGGTGGCGCTGTACGACGCGACGGCGACCATGGAAATCGTCTCACTGGTGCAACGACTCAAGGACCATGGTGTTCTTGATGATGTTGGCGGTGCGGCGTACCTGATGGACTTGGCCGAAGGTGTTGCTACCGCCGCCAATGCAGCGGAATACGCGCGCATTGTTCGCGAGAAGGCCACGCTGCGCGAACTGATTCGCGCTGCAGGGGAAATTTTGGTTGATGCACATCAATCACGGCAAGATCCGGTCATCACGCTTGGTGAAGCAGAGTCACGCATCTTTGCGATCGCGCAGCGCCGTGAAGCGCGTGCCGCGTCCACTTTGCGCGAATTGTTAGATGAAACCATCCGGACGCTTGAGCAGAATGAAGGCAAGCACGTGACGGGTGTGCCCACCGGTTTCGATGAACTTGATGAGATGCTCAGTGGCCTGCAGCGCGGCGAGATGATCATCTTGGCGGCGCGCCCATCGATGGGTAAGAC
>CALQCP020000062.1 GCA_943329105.2 Chitinophaga pinensis
CCGGCAGTTGGACGTACGCCCCGTGGGTGCCAACCGGACGAACAGTTTCGCCCGAGGCTAAGCGGAACCTTGTGGAGCGCAGCCGTCCGCGTCCGAGGGTCCCGCGCGCAACGGAGGGGGCGGGGGACGTCTCAACTCACTTCGAACGCCCACCGAAAATAGGGACAGGGGTGAACGGCACCTATTTATGACGAACGGGTTATGCCGCACAAAGCTATCCTTGACCCTTCACCCTGAACCCCCCACCATGCTCAAGCGCACGCACACCTGCGGTCAGCCACGCCTTGCCGATGCCGGTAAGACAATCGCCCTCAACGGATGGGTGAACACCTATCGCGACCAAGGTCGTGGACTCTTGTTCGTGGACATTCGGGATCGAGACGGCCTCTGCCAAGTGGTCTTCAATCTTGAACATGCCAGCCCCGAACTCGTGCAGCAAGCGAAGGCGCTCCGCCGCGAAGACGTGATCGGCGTGCGCGGCATTCTTCGTCTCCGTTCCGGTGAGCCAAACCACAAACTCGCGACTGGCGAGGTGGAACTCGCTGCCGAAGAACTTGAGATCTTCAATAAGGCCGAAAACCCGCCGATCCTGCCCGATGATCACGACGCCGAGAAGATCGGCGAAGAAACGCGCCTGAAGTACCGGTACATCGACCTGCGCCGCCCGCGCATGCAGCACATCTTGCGCACACGCAGCAAGGTCACCAAGTTGGCGCGCGACTACTTTGCAGCCAACGGATTTGCGGAAGTCGAGACCCCGCTCCTCATCAAGAGCACCCCGGAAGGCGCGCGCGACTTTATCGTTCCCGCACGTCTGCATCAGGGCATGTGGTACGCCCTGCCGCAGAGCCCGCAGCTCTTCAAGCAGATCCTGATGGTGGCTGGTTTCGATCGCTACATCCAGATCTGCAAGTGCCTGCGCGACGAAGACCCGCGCGCTGATCGGCAAGCAGAATTCAGTCAAATTGACTTGGAAATGAGCTTTGTTGAGCGCGAAGACGTCATGACCATGATGGGCGGATTTGCGCACGCGGTGTGGCATGACATCCTTGGCTATGACATTGGCCGCATTGAGCAAATGACTTGGCAAGAGGCCATGGACCGGTTTGGCATTGATCGCCCCGACCTGCGTAATCCGTTGGAGATTCGCGAGATCACCGACATCGTTGCTGGCAGTGAATTCCAGGTCTTCCAACAAGCCATTGAGAAGACCCGCGCGGGTCGTAGTGGTTGCGTAAAGGCCATCCGCGTTCCGGGCGGTGCTGAGAAACTCACGCGCAAGATGACGGATGGGTATTCCGAATTCGTCAAGCAGTTCAAGACCGGCGGCGTGGCGGTTGCAAAGTTCACCGCTGCTGGATTTGATACTGGCGTTGCTAAACATTTGGAGCCCTTCAAGGACGCACTCGTTGCGCGCCTGGCACTGCAGCCTGGCGACAGCGTCCTCATCGTGGCCGACCACTGGGATTCGGCCACCAAGGCGCTCGGCGAACTTCGCCTGAAGGTTGGTCGCGACATGGGTCTCGTCAACGAATCCGAGTGGCGATTCCTCTGGGTCATTGACTTCCCGATGTTTGATTGGGACGAGGATGGTCAACGATGGGTGGCCATGCATCATCCATTTACTAGCCCAAATCCCGATCAATTCCACCTTCTTGAGAGCGAACCAGGTAAGTGCCTGAGCGCTGGCTATGACTTGGTTGTCAATGGCAGCGAAATCGCCGGGGGTTCCATTCGTATTCACCGAATGGACGTGCAAGAGAAAGTATTCAAGCTCATCGGCCTCACCAAGGAAGATGCCGACGCCAAATTCGGCTTCCTGCTCAGTGCACTTCGGCACGGCGCTCCGCCGCACGGCGGCATCGCCTTCGGACTTGATCGCCTGCTCATGCATTTGGTTGGCACCGACAACATTCGCGACGTCATAGCGTTCCCGAAGACGCAGTCCGGTGGCGATCTCATGATTGATGCCCCCGGTCCGATTGATGAACAACAGATCCTCGACTGCGGAATGAAAGTGACACTCTTAGAGAAGAAGTCGTAAAGAAACGATGGCCAGCCATCACACTGAAGCACGTCCTCCACGTAAACCAAATCGCGCTGCAACCGCAGGCGCTGCGACTGTGACGACGACTACACCTGTGCAGTCGAACCGACGCCGTTGGATGTTGCGCATCGGGCTGCTGGTCGTTGCGGGGGTCGCCATCACCTTTACTTGGCGCGTGTTTGATCGGATCCTCAACGATCGAAGCCCGATCATCGTTGGAATTCTCCATTCACAGACAGGGCCGATGGCGGTCAGTGAATTGTCGATGATTGAGGCCGAAGTGCTTGCGCTTGAGGAAATCAATGCGGAAGGCGGTCTGCTTGGGCGCCCAGTGAAATGGATCATTGCTGACGGCGCCTCCGATCCACCGACCTTCGCCAAACAAGCCGATCGCCTCATTAGTAAGGATGGCGCCTGCGTCATCTTTGGATGTTGGACCAGCGCCAGCCGCAAAGGTGTGCTGCCCGTTGTTGAGGCTGCCGACCATCTGTTGGTCTATCCGATGGCATACGAAGGCTTGGAGCAATCACCAAACATCATCTACACGGGCGCTGCGCCGAATCAGCAAATCACCCCGGCTGTGCAATGGTGCCATGAGAAACTGGGGGCGCGTCGATTCTTCCTGGTCGGTTCCGATTATGTCTGGCCGCACTGCGTCAATGCGATCATCGGTGACCAACTTGCCGCGCTCGGTGCCGAGAAGGTGGCCGAGGCGTACATCCCCTTTGGCTCCATGGATGTATCCGCGGCAGTGAACGCCATTGTGGACACGAAACCCGATGTTGTACTCAGTTCCGTGGTCGGCGATTCAGCACTTGCATTTGCGCAAGCGCTCCGCCAAGCGGGAGTCGATCCGGCCAAGACACCGGTGCTGACTTTCGCCCTCGGTGAGAATGAATTGCATGCCATGCCGCTGGGAAGCATGGTTGGCAACTATGCGTCATGGAGTTACTTCCAGAGCATTGACCGCCCCGAGAATGTTCAATTCGTCAGCGCGTTCAAAGCGCGCTACGGGCGCGACCGCACCGTGCAAGACGTCATGGAAACTGCGTATTTCAGCGTCAAACTGTGGGCGCAGGCTGTACGTGAGGCCGACAACACCGATGTCCGTCCGGTCCGTTACGCACTTCGCCGTCAAAGCCTGAACGCACCCGAAGGCACCATTGCCGTCGATCCGCAGACGCAACACACCTGGCGCCCCGTATCCATTGGCCGAATTCGAAACGACGGCCAATTTGAAATCGTCTGGCGAAGCCGAACCGCGGTACGCCCGGTGCCGTTTCCATCCTCGCGCCCGCGCGAGGTGTGGGAGAAATTCGTTCTCGACCTCAACCGCAGCTGGGGCGGACAGTGGATTGCACCAGCGGCGGACCCAACCCGCGCCGCATCACCAGCACGTGCTCTGCGCGAGAAACCCGCACCATGAACGAGCCCGCGACACCAGCCGTTGCTGACACCCGAATTGCTATGCATCGGTCGATCGCCGGGCGACTGCTGACGTGGTTTCTTCTGCTCTCGCTGGTGCCGTGCATTGCGCTGGCCGTGATCACCGCAAACATTGCAACACAAGCGCTGGAAGGCTCAGTCCGCGAGAAACTGGTGCAAATCAATGCGGCAAAGTCCAGTGAGCTGGAAACATACGCACTGGAGAGACTCGCCGACGCTACGGCGATGGCGGGAGGCGCAGGCATGCGCCAAGCGATGGCTCGGCTCAATGAAGATGCCCTCAGCGACCCGCAAGGCACTAAGAAGTCCGCGATCAACATTGACCGAACCGCCACGGCGCTGGGATACAAGCGGCTCTTACTGATCGATACGGCTGGAATCATTCGCTTGTCGGTCGATCCATCATTCACGGTGGGATCTTCGATACTTACTGGTGAACTCGCCACCTCGGAACTGACCGCCGGCTTTGACCGCGCACGCACGTTGTTGCAGTCGGAAATCACCGCCTTTCAACCCTACGGATCATCGCGCGAGCCGATCATGTTTATCACCAGTCCCATCGTCAGCGATGGACGCGTGATTGGTGTTTCTGCCGGAGGTCTTGGCCCAGAGCAAGTCTGGCGCATGCTCGCAGATGTCACGGGACTCGGCGAAACTGGTGAAATCGTCACCGCGCAACGCGACGCCACCGGGATCACCGTCACCTCCCCCACCCGCACGGACCCCGATGCTGCGTTCAAGTTCCGCCTCGCCACCGGAAGCGTCGGCGAGGTCACCGCCCGAGATGCCGCGAGCGGAAGCCGCGGATATGGCACCGTGACCGACGGCCGCGGCGTTGAAGTCTGTGCCGCCTGGTGCTACCTACCAAGTTACCGCTGGGGGATGTTGGTGAAGCAGGATGCAAGCGAAGCCTTCGCCTTGCTCAACTTTCAACGCAATCTGATCATCTCGCTCACCATTGCCTTGGGCATCGGCGTGGTCGTCATGGCACTCTTCGTGGCACGCTCCATTTCTACGCCCATCCGCGCGGCGGTAACCGTTGCTCGGCAAGTTGCCGGCGGCGACCTCCGTGCGGAGATGGGCACTATCTCTGCGGACGAAACCGGAGCGTTGCTCGAGGCCATCCACACCATGACCACCGACCTGCGTGCGCTCATTGGTCGCATTCAGATGTCGACTGCCACGCTTGACGCCACCGCCACGGTGATGCAATCAACCGGCGCGGAGCAGAAGCAGGTGATCGAGGATCACGGAGCCGCTACCGCCGAAGCATGCGCTGCGGTCCATCAGATCTCCACCACCAGCCAGGAATTGTTGCGCACCATGAACGAGGTCAACGAAATGGCCTCGAACACGGGCCATCGTGCCGAAGAGGGTCGCGCCAACCTTGCAGGCATGGATTCCACCATGCAGCAATTGGCGAAGAGCACCGCCTTGTTCGGTGACAAGTTGACCAAGATCCGCGAGAGCGCCGATCGAATCAACTTGGTCATTGTCACCATGGCCAAGGTTGCCAACCAGACCAATCTTCTATCCATCAACGCTGCCATTGAAGCCGAGAAGGCCGGCGAACACGGGCTTGGATTCCTTGTCGTCGCGCGGGAAATCGCCTACCTCGCCACACAGACCGCCGTGGCATCGCTCGACATCGAACGCATGGTGCGAGAGATGGAGGGCAGCGTCAAGGCTGGTGTCAAAGAGATGGGCAACTTCTCCACCCAGGTACAGGGCGGCGTCGAAGAGATCCGCGATATCTCCCGCAAGCTTGGTGAAATCATCTCGGCAGTGCAAGGGATTTCTGGTCGATTTGAGCAAGTCACCGTTGGCATGCGAGCCCAGTCACTGGGCGCGGATCAGATCCGTGACGCCATGGGCAGACTTGCTGAGGGCACCGCACGAACCGCCGCTGCCTTGGGTGATTTCAACAGCGCCACCACGCACCTTCGTGATGCGGTGGATGGTCTCGACAACGAAGTTTCGCGCTTTACTACGTAAACCACCGACGCACATCTAGGCCACAATCAGTCAGGCGCGATCCGTGTCATGATCCGTGCTGCACCCATGTCACCCCACACGTTGACGGTGGTGCGACACATATCAAGCAACCGGTCAACGCCGATCACAATGCCCATGGCGCCCACTGGCAATTTCTCGCTACCAAGCGAGGCATTCACCGCAGTGATCACTATGACCATCGTCACCAGGCCCGCGCTGGGAATTCCAGCAGCACCCACTGCCGCCAGTGTTGCAGTCGCCACCACCACGGCGAGTTCGCCAAAGGAAAGTTGCACCCCGTACAACTGGAACAAGAACACCACGGCAACCGCCTCATAAAGCGCAGTTCCATCCATATTGAGTGTGGCACCAAGCGGCGCGCAGAAACGCGTCGCGCGCTGCGAACAGCCGCCCTCGGTCTCACACACTCGAATAGTCACCGGCAGCGTGGCGCTTGAACTGGCCGTTGCGAACGCGGTTGCCAGCGCCTCGCGCATGGCCCACATGAACTTGAACGGATTGCCCCCGCCAAGTAGCACCTGAAAGATCGGCAGAATGATGAACATGTGAATGATCAATCCACCGATCACCACCGACATGTACAAGCCCAGCGGCCCCAACAATTCGGCGAGGCCAACCTTGCCAACACTGGCGCTCACCAAGAGGAACGCGCCGATTGGAATGATCCAAAGCACCCACCCCACCGCACGCAGCAACGCTTCGTTTAATCCATTCAATACCCGAGCGGCAGAATTGCCAGCATCGCCGCTCAGCGCCAGGGCTACACCCAGGACGATCGCAAAGATGATCATTCCCAAGGGCTGTCCCTCAGCCATGGACGCGAAGGGGTTCGCGGGAATCAACTGCCGCGCAATCTGTAGCCACGCAGCGCCGAGCCCCTGCTCGCCGGCTGCCGTCGCCTGCATCAATTTGGGAGCAGCCTCAAATCGCTCGATGCCACTGGTGGTCAGCGCGGCCACATCCTCCGGCGCAAGGCCAAACCCCGGGCCCACCAACGTCACCAGCGTGGCACCCAACGTGGCTGCCACCAACATGGTTGCCAAGAAATAAGCGCTGGTACTCAGTCCCAACTTACCGAGTCGAGAGGGATCGCCAAGCGAGGTGATTCCGGCAACAACACTGGTGAAAATCAACGGCAGCACCAGCATCATCAGTGGGCGCACCAAGATCAGATCACCAGCAACTGAAAACCCAGACACGGTGGCGGTAGCGCCAGCGCGGTGCAGCATTTCACCAACAATCATTCCGCCAATCAGCGCGCCGATCGAGCCGGTGGCAACCCAGCGTTCCTTGCCTCCCAGCGTGCCGGCCATCAGTGCACGCCCTGCTCTGCAAGCCATCGTTCGCAATCAAGAGCCGCTTGGCAACCCATGCCCGCCGCGCTGACTGCTTGGCGGTACTGCTGATCCGCTACATCGCCCGCGGCAAATATGCCCGGAATATTGGTGGTACTGGCACGCGTGTGCAACGCCACGTAACCCTTGGCGTCAAGTTCCACACCCGATCCTTCCAGGAACTTCGTTGCTGGCGAATGGCCAATGGCAATGAATAGACCGCGGACATCAAGATCTCGCAGTGCGCCGGTCTTGAGATTTTTCACTCGCACCGACTCCAGCCGCTCGTCGCCAATGACATCCTCAACGGCGCTGTCCCACACCATCTCCACCTTCGGATTGGAAAGCACGCGATCCTGCATGGACTTACTCGCACGCAACGTGTCGCGACGATGGATCACATAGACCTTGCTGGCAAACTTGGTCAGGTAGCTCGCTTCTTCCATCGCGGTGTCACCACCACCAACCACTGCGAGCGGTTGGTTGCGGTACACCGGAAGTGCACCGTCACACACCGCGCATGCACTGACGCCGCCGCCATTCATGGCGAGGCGGATCTCGTTGGCTAAGCCCATCCAGTTGGCGGTCGCGCCGGTAGAAATGATCACACTGCTCGCCAGCACTGTCTTGCCGTCCGAATCAACCATTCGAAATGGCCGCTTGGAAAAATCACATTGATCAATGTTGGCGTCGACCACTCGAGTGCCAAATCGCTCCGCCTGCTCGCGGAACTTGGCCATCATGTCGGGACCCGTAACGCCGTGCGGGAAGCCCGGGTAATTCTCAACTTCCGTAGTCAACATCAATTGCCCACCTGGAAGCACCGGCGCCGGATTTGTTGCCGGCACGCCCACATACACCACCGGGTCAAGGTTAGCGCGGGCGGCGTAGATGGCCGCGGTCCAACCAGCGGGACCGGATCCAATGATCAACACCTTCTCAGTCGATTGTTCAGACATGTGCTTCCTGTCGGCGAGCATCGCTCGCAGTCATTTACTACCAGTAGACCGGCTCAACGCCCGCAGTGCAGGCCAAGCTACAAAGTCACCCGTCAACCCATCATTGGTTGACTTCTGCACACCGCCATCTTCTTTATCCACGCCGCGTGCGTACAACACGCCGCCGGAAATCTCCAAACGACCATAGTCGCTCTCAATCGCTTGCGGCGTCGAAAGGTTCTTATATTGCCAACGACCCGCGGCTGGATCCCACGGATCAAAGTCAAAGCGCTTCATGGTGAACTCCGTGTAGGTGCGATCGATACCGCCCGGCCACGCACCGTTGGCGCGATACGCCGCCACCACTCCAAACGCCAACACGGTTCCATTGAACTCGGCATTGAGGCGCTGCCGCAAGGCGAAGAGGCGCTGAATGTCATTGGTCATCGCCAGCACCATCGCGTAGCGAATCTTGTTGGTGCGACTGATCACCGTGGGATTGTCAAGCAGCCCGTCGTAGTAACGAACGCACCAACGGCGCCACCAATCGTCATAAATGCTGGTCAAGCGCGCGCGCGTGGAATCAAGCGAGCCGTGAATGTCTGCAATTTCAGCCCAGCGCTTGGCGGCACCAAAGCGCGCCAGTGGTTCCTTGCTCGCCTGCAAATTGCCCATGGTTGCCGCAAATTTCATGGTGTCCGGCTGCCCCTGCGCATCAAAGAGCTGCATGATGAGCGCCTCGGCAAGCACGCGGTCCCCTTCGGGCATTTCAAGGCGCCGCAAGCGCTCCCCATCGGCGGGTTGAATGGACGCGTATCCGGAGAGCGCAAACTTCTTCACCACTGCAGCGGGAACATCAGCAAGGAATGTCTGCAGCACATCACGCTGCACGGATGCAACGTCGCACATTGCTTCCATGGCAAAGATCTTCTCCGCGAGCAAGTGCTGGTCGGCAACCTTGCGGAGAAACTTCAAGCTAGCAAAGCCGAGGTCGAATGCCTCTTGGTACTTCTTCTCCTCGCCCAGTCGGTACATCTCCACTGCGACGAACGTATTGATGACCGCCAGTGGCTTGAGGTACGCCACATCCGACTCGTACACCGCCAGGCCGTCGCCAATTCCAATGAATGCGCCCTTCTCCACGTAGACCGGAGGGACACTGGTCCGACCATAGGGGAGGCAAAAAGCCACCGCGGTCTGCGCGTCCAGCAGCGCCTTCGCCATCGGTCCGTTGGCGGCGGCCCACTCCTTCGCCTTGGACCAGTCCGCCATTCCCGGCCAGACCGCCAGAACGTTGAAGGTTGGACCCACCTTCATAGGCGGCGCGCTCATGGCTACATACGCGTCAAGCACCCCCTTCCAGCACTTGCTCTTCTCCTGAATCACCTTGGCGGGCGCATTCAAGGCATCGACCACCTTGGCGTCATCAGCGCGGGCGATCGCTCCGGACAGATAAGCCATGGCAATGGTGGCAACGGTAGCGAGGGTCGTGGCGCGTGCAAGACGCATGGGTGGTCTCCAAATTGGGCGGCATTCCCGGCTCAGGATTTCCGATCCAGGTCGGGCGGCGAAGGGTAGCAGAAACTGCGCTAGACTCGCTCGGTTCTCCCCCGCACCCCACGCTCACCATGCACTTCCAGCCATGACCGAAGTACCAGCTCCCTGCAATGTTCTCCTTCTTGGTACCGGCGGTCGCGAACACGCGATCGCATGGAAGTTGCGACAGTCACCACGACTCGGCACACTGTGGGTGCAGGCCGACGCCAACGCCGGTTTGGCGGCGCTCGGTCGCCGTTGTGATGCCCCGCTCTCACCGCGCGAACGTTTCTTTCTGAAGAGTTGGCTCGACAAGAACGACATTCATCTGGTGATCGTTGGTCCGGAAGGTCCACTGGCCGATGGAATCGTTGATGATCTTGCTGCTCCAGGGCGCCGCATCTTTGGCCCAACGCGTGATGGTGCGCGTCTTGAATTTGATAAGTCATATGCCAAGACCGTCATGCGCTTGGCAAGCGTGCCCACTGCCGACGGACGTAGCTTTTCTAACTATGAACAAGCACGAACCTACGTTGAAGCGCGCGATACGCCGCTGGTCATAAAGGCCTCCGGACTCTGCGCCGGTAAGGGCGTGGTGGTCTGCGAAGACCGCGAAGAAGCACTCGCAGCACTTGCCCGCATCATGGGCAAGCGCGAGTTTGGCGATGCTGGCTCAACGGTCGTGATTGAAGAGCGCCTCTCCGGTCAAGAACTCAGCGTGATCGCACTGGTTGATGGCAAGACCATCACCGTGCTCGATCCATGCCAAGACCACAAGCAGGTGGGCGAAGGCGACGTTGGTCCGAACACCGGCGGCATGGGCTCCTACTGCCCGACTCCGCTCTCGACCGACTCCGTCATGGAGGAAGTTAGTCGCGATGTACTCGTCTCCACCGTGGACGCACTCCGGCGTGAGGGGATCGAATTCCGAGGCGTCCTGTACGCGGGCATCATGCTCACTGCCGGCGGACCGCGGGTTCTGGAGTTCAACACCCGATTTGGGGACCCGGAGACCCAACCCCTGATGGCGCGCCTGCAGGGGGACTTGGTGGAAATCCTCTGGCGGACCGCTGGCGGGGAACTGGACGGCAACGAATTGTCCTTTGACCCCCGATCAGCCTGCTGCGTGGTGATTTGCAGCGAGGGCTATCCCGGCACAGTTCGTACCGGTCAGGTGGTCGAGGGCTTGGAGACGGCCGCAAATGTGGCCGGTCCAGGCGAGGATGTGATCATCTTTCATGCTGGAACGACCACGAATCCACAAGGAAACATCGTTACCGCGGGCGGGCGAGTCTTTGGGGTGACCGCCCTCGCCGCCGACCTGCGCCGCGCGCAGGAGTTGGCCAACCTTGCGGCGAGCCGCATTCGGTTCCCGGGGGCATTCTTCCGCCGGGACATTGGGCATCGCGTGCTCAACCAGGCGGCCGCCACGTCGGCCAACGCTCCCGGGCGTGGCTAGACCGGTCGCAGCAATGACCGATATGCGAATCTGCGGTAATCGAACC
>CALQCP020000063.1 GCA_943329105.2 Chitinophaga pinensis
GCCAAAATCAAAGCCCAAATCAAAGCCCAAATCAAAGCCCCAGCCCAAGCTCCTCTCCGGCGGCAATCCCCAGATCGCCAAGGCCGATGGCGATGCGCCCGTGCAGGCGTACATCGCCGCGATGCCAGGGTGGAAGCGCGACATCGGTCATCAGCTCGACGCGATCACCATGCAAGCCGTCCCTAGCGCGTGCAAGGCTGTCCGTTGGAACTCCCCGTTCTATGGCATTGCAGGGCAGGGATGGTTCCTCGGTCTGCACTGCTGCACGAAGTATGTGAAGGTTGCATTCTTCGAAGGCAGATCGCTGCGCCCGATGCCCCCGATCGAGTCATCGCAACCCAAGGTGCGCTATCTCCACATTCATGAGGGCGAAACGATTGACGCCGCACAGTTCGCGTCGTGGGCAAAGCAAGCCAGCAAGTTGCCGGGGTGGGGGAAGACGTGACCGCCCGCGGATGATTTGAGCCGACGCGCAGCAAGGGCACCCGACCCCGACTCGTACCCCGATGACCGACTGTCTCCCGCGGCGCGGTGCTGAGTCCGGTTTATCGATCAAGCGCGCCATTATTGGTGCTCGGATAGGTGCCAAATATGTCCTCTTATACGGATTTAAAGCGCATCATTGCCAGAAGAGTCACTTATGGAAAAGACCTATGAAATGACGGACGAGGCGGTTCTGGCGGAATTGGGGGACCGACTTTCGCGTCTCCGACTGCAGAGGAACCTCACTCAGGCACAGTTGGCTCGGGAGGCGGGTGTTTCTAAGCGCACCCTGATCCGCTTGGAGAGTGGTGAATCGATCCAAGTCACCAACCTCATCCGCGTTGTCCGCGCGCTCGGGCTGCTCGGCAATCTCGATGCATTTGTTCCGCCGCCGCTGTCGAGTCCGATTGCGCAACTACGCTCGCGAAAGAAGGAGCGCCGTCGCGCATCGCCTGGAGTAACGAAGAGCGGACCGCCACCACAGTGGATATGGGGAGACGATTTGTCAAAGACCAGAGGTGAGCCGTGAGTACCGTTGCCGAAGTCCGATTGTGGGGAAGTTCGATCGGCTTGATGACTGCGAGAAGCTCCACATGCAGTCGCTGGGCGCGATCGCGCACCTTGACTTCAACAACCCGATTGCCGATGTCCACCGACTCGATCTCGTTTGAATATCCAACAGTATGTGTGACCCATGTGCGCGGGGCGTAGTGTTCACCTACATCGCTCAGTGCAAATCGCGTTTTGCGCAGTGATTGAAGTCAGTTACCGCTTCCATCGTCAAACCAGGCAAGAATCTGTTCGCGTAACGACTCGCAGTTGTACTGACTGTCACAGCACACGCCGATCATGTCAACGAGTGGCGTCTCGAGCACGATACGCGCATGGATCGGTTGTTCATCGAATGTGGTGATCACGTAAAGGTGGCTCGGCTCGTCAGGATGCGCGGTTGCTGCCTTGATTCGTTGCCGGCCGACGGCCGATAGCGTGACCATCAGCATCACGTGCTCTTTCGGGAAGTTCGAGCCCGTGCTCGTGATCAGTTCGAAGTCCTCGCGCCGCAAGCATTGCTCTTCCTGCCCGTCCTCCCTGACAAAGTGAAAGACGAGGCCCGACGAGGTATCGGTTTGCCGAGCGCTAGCGGCTGGAGCTGTTACGTTGGGCTCCGTCCTCGGGCTGCACCCTGCGGTGCCAATAAGGGGCGGTAGAACTACCAAGGCAAGCGCCATGACACAGTCCTTCAATGCCCGGCGCTTGGCTCGATGATGGTGCATCTCGTTACGTTAATCCTGTCTTAGTACGAGGGGTTTGGGTGCGTCTGTGGGGCTTCTCGGTCACGTCAGAAGTGAGCCTCTGCCCGCTCGATGTCGCCCACTCCAACCGTCCCGTCACCATCAAGGTCGAACTCCGGGTCTGTTGTGCCCCAGTGAAGGAGGATTTGCGCCAACGCCACACCTAGTCGATCCTCAGGTGCAGCGTTGCGGAGCGCCGTCGGCATCTCGCGCGCAATGATGAGCGCTCCTTCCTGGTTGGAAGTCACTTCGTTCCTCAGCGCGGGGACACGCAGTTCCGGCAGGGAAACTGCTTCGCCACTTTCACAAGAACTGAAGACAAACAGCTCGACGCTTACGCTTGCGTCCGGTCCGCGGGTTTGCATGCGTCGGTTGAGAATTGCGGCCGGAAAGCCGGCTGTGTCCGAAGGATCGTAGATGAAGTCCGCTGCACTCTGAAGCAGCCCGGCGGAAGTGTGCCGAACTGAGATGGGAATGAAGCCGCGTGTGGTATCGAGGACCAACGCGACCTCGCTCGACCCACCGGGCAAGTCCTTGTGAAAAATGAGCGTTCCTTGGCCGGGAGCGGGTTCATTCGGTCGAAACTCGCGGGTGAGCCCGTTACTGTGTCGCTCGTCGTCGATGATCGGCGACCAGTCACAAAGTGTGCAATCCAAGCGATTCAGGATTTGATCGCGAGTGAAGTGCTCGACACGACTGATGGTCTCTCGATCGCGAATCCCGATTGTGATTCCGCCATCCGTTATAAACAGGCGCTCACTCACAATTGCGGCGAGTGGCTGTGGTTCGCGTCCCAGTGATCGTAGGTATTCGAGCGTTGTATCGCGATGATCGTCTCGAACGCGATCAACCACCAACCTCGGTCCGGCGACCCAGATTGAATACTCGTAGCACTCTCGGAATTGGGTTCGAGCAACAAAGCCATCTATAAGCGAGTCGACGGCCGTGCGGCTGATGTTTCCCGTTGTTCGAAATAGGTCTCCGAGTGAATTTGCTACTGAATCCGTGACGGTTGACCTGAGCGACTTGCCGCTCGCGTGGAAGTTCTGGAAGCGGGACTGGCGCGCTTTACAACCGAGAAGAAACTCGGCGAGGTCTGAGCGTGTCGCTTCTTGGGATGGGATCGCCGCGGCGCTGAGAGTGATGATGATTGGGATAAGCAGCCAGTACATTTGATGTGTTCCTTAGAAGGGAAACGAAACTATGCATTGCTATCGAAGAAAACAGATCGGCATCACGGCTTCTCTGTGTCGCAGGATGTATGGAATCCGTCTTCGAACCCACCGCCAAGATCGCTGCAGCTGCAGGCGCATTGGTTGTAGGAAAGCAGCTGGCAGGTCGGTCCGCAGTTCATGGAAAGGGTCTCTGTGGTGCGGACTTGGCAGCGGTTTAGCGTCGGTCCATCGCAGTCATAAATCCATGTCCACCTGCAACCATCGGCGCTGTTGCCCTTGTTCAGGATGCAACTGTTGTCGTCGTCGCAGAAAAACCCCATTCCGACGCAATGTCGATCGATCGCCGTTCCCTTGCAAACCCTTACCTTGATGCAGTCGAAATACAGCGCTCCAAGATCTTGGGCTAACGAGTTCATAGTCAAGACAAACGCTCCTAGGGCGATCAGCAATTTGCTCTGTTTTTTGTTCACATTCCCCCTCATCGTTGTTTGCAAGTCTTATCTGCGAGTCCATTCGGAACACTGCAGGCGAGTGCGGAGTGTAGCGAAACACTCGCCTGCCGCATCGCGTTGTATCAGCGCCGGGGGTACTGGTGGTCGGTCATTCAAACTGCTAGAGGCGCGATGGTGTCGTACGTCTAGCGCCGCTGAACTCTTGCAGTTTCCCCCGTGATCAGTTCCCCGAAGGTCCCCAGCCGGTGCATCACGTCTCTCACAGTGATTCCAGGAACGCAAGCAGCGCCTTGCGATCCGCTGCAGGCAATGCCATGAATCGGTCCCGCGCGCGCTGTGCTTCGCCGCCATGCCAGAGGACGGCTTCCTCAAGGTTGCGTGCGCGCCCGTCGTGTAGGAAACGTGTGTGACCGTTCACCGTTTGCACCAGACCGATGCCCCACAAGGGCGGGGTGCGCCACTCGCGTCCGGTTGCGTCGCCGTCGCGACGATCGTCGGCGAGGCCTTCGCCCATGTCGTGGAGCAGGAGGTCGGTGTACGGATGGAAGGTCGCGTTGCGCAGGAGTGTCACCGGCGATGCATCGCCCGTGAACATCGTTGGCGTGTGACATGTCACGCACCCCGTGTCGGTGAAGAGCCGCCGCCCACGCTCCACCGCGGGCGTGTCCGCATCGCGCTGCATCGGCACCCCCAGCACGCGGCAGTAATGCGCGAGCCGCGCGACTTTGTGCGCGTCCGCCTCGGGGATTCCGCCGCTCGGCGCCGTGATCGCTGCTCGTTCACCGGTGGTGAGTGATTCCACCGGATGCGCGTCGTTGGTGATGCCGATGTCCTCGTGCAGCGCGGCCATCACTTGACCTTCAAGTGTCGGCTGCGATGCCTTCCAGCCAAACTTACCCACGCGCCGCGCGCCATCTGCGCCCGTCACCAGGTGCGGACGACCGGACACGCCGTCGCCGTCGCGGTCCTCCGGATCGGCGCGCTCGACGATCGCGGCGTCGGGCACCGCTTCAAGTAATCCGCCGCCGATCACCTGTGGCCCAATGCGAAGCGATGTCCGCACCTCGCCGAGCGGGCCGTACGCCGGCTGCTCGAACGTTGCTTCCCAGCGATTGAGTTCGTATTTCGTGCCGTCTGGATACGCGCCGGTCACGGGCACCGCGCGCAGCACGATCTCCGTCTCCGGCACGACGCCAGAGATGCTTTGGTCCTGAAGCTGCTTGCCGTACAGCGGGTGCGGCGCGCCATCGGCATCGCGTGGACTGACGAACACCACGAGGCCAAGCCCCACTTCACCGCGCGCCAGCGGCGGTCTGCCGCGCCCGTCATCGGCGTGACACGCGCTGCATGAGTTGGCGTTGAACAGCGGACCGAGGCCGTCGCGCCCCTCGGTGCTTGCCGGTGCGGTCACCCAATTGTCGCGAAAGAACGAGTTGCCAACACTGAACGCGCGGCGCTCTTCGCTGCTGATACCGGGCGCAGAGAGACCGAACGCGTCCGGCGTGTCGATCTCCACCGTCGCTGGTCCGCCGAGGCGCGCAAGGTCCGCGGGTGTATCGCCGCGCGGCGCAAGCGCGCACGTGACGCCCGCGGCGAGCGCCATCGCGGCGGCGAGCATCGTTCGCGGGTGTGCGTGCCGATCGGCGGCTGGCGTGCGCATACTCAACCGTGCGGCTCCGAGGGAAGCGAGTAGCCCATTGACTTTGCCGCAGCGGAGATCTCCTCGCCAAGTTTCTCAAGCGCAGCGATCGCGGCCGTGATCTGCGCGTGCTCCGGGCTTCCCTTCGCGGTGCGGATCGCGCGGTCGAACGGCGCGGGCGTCGCATCAACCGCCGCCACTGCCGCTGCGAGCGCCGCGGTCATCGCGTCGGCTCGCGCTTGGTCAACGGTGGCTACCACCGCGATCACTCCAGGCGCGCCATCGCCACGCAGCACCTCTGCGATCCCGCGCATGTTCGCCCGGAAATCCAGGTGCGTTGTGTCGCTGAAGCAACTCTGCTCCTCTTCCTGGTCGTGCGTTTCTTCAGCCACCGCCATCCGCTCGCCGGACATCTCGAATCCCGCAAGCAGCGCAACGCCCGTCATGATCGCCTGCAGCGCAGCCTTCGGGTCCGTCTCGAATCGCGATCGATAGTTCTCTCCGCCCGTGTGCCACTGCGCGTCAACCTTCGCAAGGTCCTCGCACAACATGTCGGTGATCTCCAGCAGGTACTCGCGCCGGCGGTTCGCAAACGGAGCCTTACCGTCAACAAAGTCCGTCACGGGTCGTGCGCCAGGTCCCGAGTCGGAGCGGTCCTGCCCCCAGAGCAGAAACTCGATCGCGTGCCATCCGGTGCAGACGTTGGTCTCGCCGCCGCGGCGGTTGTGAAGTCGAAGGATGGCGCGCCCGAGCGCCGGATACTTGGCTGGGTTGCCGATGATCCCGCCGCCCACGGAACCTTCGACCGCATCGATGTACGCCTCGTCGACGGGCCACGAGTTAACAAACGTCTCCACGCCGCCACGCTTGGCATCAATGGGGCCGTTTCCAAAGCGGAACGCCTCGGTGCGCCCATAGGCCTCGCGAGCCGCGGTCCACGACTCGCGCGCACGCGCAAGGGCGGCGTCACTCGGTTCAGCGCAGAAAGACTGCACCGCCGCGCGCATCGCCTGTGTTGCGGTGAGGGTGGCGTCGTAGGTGCGCTCCGCGTGCCGAACGTAACCGCGTACTGCGTCGGCAGTGATTGTGGCCCGGTCCGCGGGGGGCGCGGAGGCACGCAGCAGGGCACACGCCATCAGTACTGGAATCAGGAAGACCACGCCCGAAGACTAGGCGCGATGGATTGCCGGATTGCAGCGTGAACAGCGGTCCCACATGCAATCTTCACCATTCGCTAGCGGGTAACACTTTCTTCATCAATAACCTCTTCGCCATGATCACTCTCGCCGCTTGCCTATTCCTTGCATCGCACGCGCAGGTTGCCGAGGCCACCGCGCCGCAAGCGGTTCCCTCGCTTTCCGCTGGCGACCAGGCACGGCGCGCGCTGCAGGTGTCAGTGATTCCCTCGATCGTCACAGTGACCGCCTATCAGCGCGTTCCCGAGGGTGTTTCCCACGAGGGGCGCTGGGCGATCGCGGACGAATCGCCGTATGCCGGGCTCGCGCGCGCCGCGGTCTCAAGCGGCATCGTCGTCGGCACCGATGGCACGGTGATCTGCTGTCGTTCCCCGCTTCTCTTGGAGAACGGCGGCTTCGCGGAGCGAATCGACGTCGAGACGTCCACCGGAGTGCGCGTGGACGCAGAGCTCCTCGGGAGCGAGCCGACCATCAACCTTGCGGTGCTTCGGTTGAAGCCCGCGGCGGGTGAGACGGTGGGCGGGTTGGCGCCTGCACGCATCGGGAAGGTCGAGTCGCTCGAGATTGGCGACAGCGTCTTCGCGGTGGGGGATCCGTTTGGCGCGGCGCGTACTTTCGCCCCTGGTGTAGTGATGGCCCTCCCCGTTGCGGCGTGCTACCAGGCAGATCTCACTGGCAGCTTTATCCACTCAAGCATGGCAATTTCCCCTGAATCCGTGGGTGGTTCGCTCGTGAACTCCGCGGGCGAGGTGATGGGAATGCTGGTGCCGCCGCCCTCGCTCCAACCGTCCGAACGCCTGCAGCCGCACGCATACGTCACCTACGCGATGCAGATCGACACGGCGCTCGGCGTCGGTGAGGCGCTCACCAAGAAGCGCTCGAACCACTCGCCGTGGACAGGATTCTCCGTGCTTTCGCAGCAGGAACTGAAGGCACGTATGAAGGACGATGCAGCCTTTGCCGCGCTGAAGAAACCAGAGTTTGGTCTGCTTGTCGACGATCTCTACGACCCCAGCCCCGCCACCGCGGCGGGCGTGCGCCGTGGCGACTTCGTCACCGAGATCAACGGCACCAAGATCATCGGCGTCGTTGACTTCCAGCAGTCTCTGTACTACTTCAGCGGCTCGCAGGTGCCCGTCAAGTTCTTTCGTGATGGCAAAGACGTGACGGTGATGCTCAAGATCGAAGAGCGCCCCGCGGCGGCAAACAGAAACTGATCGCTTTCTTGACACGGCGTGCAGATGCGGCGGTTGTCGCCGCAACTTCTTGTTGTGCATTCTGTTGCGGCATCATTCGAAGTGCGCTAACGCATCGCACATCGTTTGTTCAATAACTCCACATCGTTAGCAAGCGCACGCTTCACAGGAGGTCGCCATTATTCGTCGCGTTCCGGAAGGTCCGGTACGCATCGCTTTGAAACCCGACTTGGAGTTATAAAGAAATGACCCGCATCACCTTCGTCATCGGCGCATCCGCCGTCCTCGCTGTTGCCGCCTCGGCCACCGCGCAGACTTCTGTGCGCACCGGCCCGAATTCCTCGGCCACCCCGTACGTGCGTCCCTCTACCGGCAGCCCGGTGCGTGACATCGTCTCCATCCTCACCGTCGGCGACAGCATCGGCGGCTACCAGATGGTGGGCATCCCGGACGGCATGGGCGCGTTCAACAACAACGACGGCACCTTCACGCTCACCATGAACCACGAGCTCGGAGCTACTACCGGCGCCCAGCAGCACGCGCACCAGCCCACCGGCTTTGCTGGCGGGTCGTTCGTCAGCAAGTGGACCATCGCCCCGGGCACCTTTGCGGTCACCGCGGGCTCGGAGGCCATGAGCTCGGTGGTCACCACGACCAACGGCACCGGCGGCTCACTCTACAACTTCTCCCGTTTCTGCTCCGCTGACCTCGCCGCACAGAGCGCCTTCTACAACGCCGCGTCGGGCAAGGGCACGCAGGACCACCTCTTCATGCAGGGCGAAGAGAACGGCACCCCGGGCCGCATGATGGCGCTCGATGTTGAGACCGGCATCTCCTACCAGCTCCAGTCCTTCGACGTGCTCCAGGGCGGCTGGGAGACCGGCGTCGCTCGTCCGTACGCGAGCGACACCACCGTGGTGATGGGCAACTCCGACGGCGGCGCTAACCGTGTGTTCATGTACGTCGGCACCAAGCAGAGCACCGGCACCCCGGTCGAGAAGGCCGGCCTTCAGGGCGGCACCGGCTACGGCGTCCAGGTGCAGGTCAACGGTGCCAACGTCTCCACCGAGACCACCGGCAACTGCTTCGGCACCACCTCGCCGGTCTACAGCGGCACCTTCACCTTCGCCACCGGCGGCACCGCTGCCGGCACCACCTTCCTTCGTCCCGAGGACGGCGCGTGGGATCCGGCGAATCCCCGTGACTACTACTTCGTGACCACCGCGTCCATGACCACCAACTCACGCCTGTTCCGCATGCGTTTCTCCGACGTGAACAACCCGGCTGCGGGCGGCACTATCGAGGCGCTCCTCGACGGCACCGAAGGCCAGAAGATGATGGACAACCTCTGCGTTTACAACACCCCGGCTGGCGCCACCATGGTGATCATGCAGGAAGATCCGGGCAACAACGTGCACAACGCCAAGACCCACCTTTACAACGTGGCCACCGACACGCGCACCACGATCCTCGAGTCTGATCCGGCTCGCTTCGGCAACGGCACCTCCGCTGCCACGGCTCCGTTCAACCAAGACGAGGAGAACTCGGGCGTGATCGATGCGCGTGATCAGCTCGGTCTCGGCTGGTTCATCGGCAACATGCAGTCCCACTACGCGCTCGCCAATCCGCTCGTTGAGGGTGGTCAGTTGTACGCCTTCTACTGCCCGACCTGCGTCGGTCTTTGTGATGCCGACTTGGCCACGCCGTACAACAACATCGGTGGCGAGGACCTTGCGAGCGTCCTCGTTCACTGGGGCGAGGCTTACGGCCCAGCGGACATTGACCGCGACGGCATCACCAACGGCTTTGACCTCGCTTCGCTCCTCAACGGTTGGGGCAACTGCGCTCCCTGATACTGAAGCACATTGATCGGCCGAAGGCCGAAATGAAGCACCCGCCGCCCGAAGAGGCGGCGGGTGTTTTTTTGTCACAGCCGGTGGTGCAGCAGTGATTCACCCGGCGCGATGGCGGCTGAATCTGATCTGCAGCATGGCGTGACTACGTATCGCGTTTTCATGCCTAGCGTAACTATGTATACATGGATTTTAAGAAACTTCTCAGGAATTCTCCCCCGCGTGTTTGCTTTGCTCCGTATGCATCGTTACGCTATGTATATGGCCACAGCCCCATCCAGTCGTCCGTCATTTCCTTCTGGCAGCCTCGACCTTGTCCTCCTTTCGTTGATTGCACGGCAGGCCACCCATGGTTATCGCCTGGCCCGTCTCGTCGAGGAGGTGAGCGATGGTCGTCTCGCGGTGGAGGAAGGGTCGCTCTATCCGTCGCTGCAGCGTCTGAAGAAGCGCAAGCTGGTGGAGGCGGAATGGCAGAAGCAAGAGAACGGTCGGGAAGTTCGGATCTACTCGATCACCCCGGCGGGGAAGGTAGCGCTGCGCGAGGGCGTCCAAGAGTGGACATCCGTCACCGGCGCGATCGCCAAGTTCCTGAACACCAAGTTGGCAGACAAGATTGAAGGGAGTAACCGTGTCCGATTCGCATGATCCACAGGACGAGGCGTCTGAATTACGACGAGAGATTGAAAGTCATCTTGAGATGCTTGAGGAGGATGTCATGAAGAACGACCCAAACTCGGTCAGTGCCGGCCGCGGCGCGACGCGTCAGGCGGAAGAGCGATTCGGAAACGCAGTGGATCACTTCCGGCAGGGACTGGCCGAACTCGAGCGTGGGCAGCGTGCGCTTCGGCGGATTGCAGTGGCCGTGGTGCTTGTCACACTTCTTGTCGCGGCCGGTGGCGTGATCTTCAACGCGTGGATCATGGTTTCCATCAGGAGCCTGATGAACGACTGGTCGGCACGCGCGACACCCGTTGAGCCTGACTGGGGCACATTTCGATTCGAAGCGGTGCTCCTTGAGTTTCAAGCTCGAACGACGCATGGCGTGATGAAAACCAGCGCACGAATTTCGTTGCACGATTGGAACGCGCTCAACGCCACCTTGCGTGCGCGGCCAGCCGTCTCTGGCTCCGGGCGTTCACGTGGCTCACAGCCGTGGAGCGATTCGGAGTGGCCGGTCATCGAGCTGACGGCGTTCCCTCCCGAAGTGGTCAACGGTTCCGTGGAACTCGTAGCGGGAAGTACGGTCACGTGCACCCCGATCCGCCAATTCGAAGCAACCACTCCATTTGCCGACGGTTCGGCGAGCGAGGTCATGGCGAAAGTCCTGTCGCAAGGAATCGTGGTTGATTGCGTGCCGGTGCCGCGGTCGCCGGGCGATCCGCGGTGAGCGTGAAGAATTCCTCAACCACATCGGGAGTGTCGGGGGTGTGAGATCCTCACGAAACGGAGTACTTCCTATGCCCATCA
>CALQCP020000064.1 GCA_943329105.2 Chitinophaga pinensis
TCGAAGGCGGCGGTGAAGCGCGCTTCCAGTAGGTGTACAGACTGCGGCGCCAGAGATCGTCACCCGTACCCTGGTCGTACGCCTTGGTGTTGCTGGTGGGCATGCTTGTTTCCTGCCACAAACCGTCCGGCTGATATGGCTTGACGCTTGGCCCGCCGAGCCGCTCGCGCAGCAATCCGCCCACATACAAAGCTTGATCGCGAATCTGCTCCGCCGATAGACGCTGCCGAGGGAACCACGACAGCATCCGATCTTCCGGATCATGCGCTGCGACGTCCGGACGCACGCGCGATGACTGCCGATACGCCTGACTGGAGACAATCTGCTTGACCAATCGACGCACGTCCCAGCCGTGGTCGCGGAAGTCAGTAGCGAGCCAATCCAGCAATTCCATGTGCGAAGGCCACTCGCCTTGCAATCCAAAGTCTTCACTGGACTTCACCAGACCGCGCCCGAAGAACTGTTCCCAGAATCGATTGACGACCACGCGCGCGGTCAGTGGATTTTGTGCGCTCACTAGCCACTCTGCCAAGCCACGTCGATCATTCGGCGCGTCGGCAGGAAGTGTCCCGAGCGCAGCAGGAATTCGCCGCGAAACCTTGCGCGTCTCATCGGGCTGGTCATACAAGCCGCGCTTCATGACAAACGTATCCACCGGGGTAGCGCGTTCCTGCATCACCATGGTGCGCGGAGATGTTTGCGCAAATGCGGTTCGTTCCCGATCGGCCGCAGCAAATGCCTCGGCACGAACCTGATACGTGGGCGACTGCGCGGCGCGCCATGACGCAATGGCCGCGTCAATGACTGCGGGTCGTACCGAATCTGCAGGCATCGCCAACGCCACCGCTCCGCGCCCAATGTCTGAGGGGCGCGGCAATTCGCGGTGATAGAAGCCACCGTCTGATCCGGTGTTCACCACCTTGCACACCAAGAGATTGGAACCAACAACCAGCGGAACCACCACATGATCGCGCGCGGAAGCAATGGATCGATCAATCTTGTTCTCATGAATGCGCACGCCGTTGGCGTAGACCTGCAATCCGTCGTCGGACCCAAGTGACAGTTCAATGGAGCCAGGGGTTGCCGACCACAACTCGCGCGCGACAAACTCCGCATCAATTCCTTGCGCAAGACCAACTGGCTCCGCTTCCTTGACGCCGGGCGCATACCGCCACTTAAACGTCCCGTCACCTGTGACGCCGAAGGTTGCATTCAGGTCGAGCGGCACAGCCTTCTCCGGGCCAAACACCGTCTGGTAGCCAGCATTGGCGTCACTGATCGGAAAGGGCCCCACGATGTACCAACTACTTGACGCCGTTGGCAGTTCTGCAATCAGCGAATCCGAAGCAGCGCCCGCATGAATACGCACGCGACCAAATGCGTGCTGCGGGTACGGCGACTTGGTCACTAGCTTCACACGCAACTCCGTACCGCCCGGGAATCCGAATGGCTGCGCCGCCATGAACAGTGCGGCGCGCGCACCCGGTTCGTTCTGTGCATTGACCGCCCACACGCGCCCATCACGACGCAGCGCATTGGCTACTCGGTAATCGCCATCCGCTTGTTCCACGTCAGCCCACGCCCACGCCAGCGCAACATTGTGCCGCTTGGTGGGATCGGTCACCGATACCGCCTCCACTTCGATGGCGTCCAGCACGGCATTGCCGTTTGCTGCTCGTCCAACGCGACCGCCAGGAAGCGACGAATCAGTCATCGCCTCCAGAGCGATGGCGCGCAAATTGGTGGCGTCGGTGCGGTACGTCAAGGTCTGCTCATCGTTGGCCGGATTCTCACCGGAGGAAAGCACGCTGCCGTCGGGCTGCACCGTGAGCGTGGTCTTCTCGGCACTGACTGCTGAGACAAAGCGCAGCGCGGCCCAGTGAATTCCTTCGGTACTGATCTGCGTGCGAAATGCTGCGAACGCAGCACGCTCGGTATCGCTCATCGCATCGCGCGCGGCACGCGCATCGGTAGCCGCTTGTGTCAGAATGCTCAAGCGCGCAGCATGTTCTGGCGTGGGTACCTCGATGGATGGCTCATACGCACGGTTCGGGTCCATCGTCTGCGAATAGATGCCCGGCTGTTCATTGGAATTGAAGAACGCGAGCAGTGAGTAGAAGTCTTCCTGCGTCACGGGATCAAACTTATGGTCATGACAACGCGCGCACTGCAGTGTGAGTCCAAGGAACGCAGCACCTACGGTGGCGGTGCGATCAACCGCGTATTCCATGAGGTATTCGGCGTCGATTGCCCCGCCCTCGTCACTGGTGACATGCGCGCGATTAAATCCACTGGCGATCTTCTGCTGCACCGTGCCATCGGGCATGAGGTCACCCGCCACCTGTTCAACCACAAACTGGTTGTATGGCATGTTGTCACGGAAAGCGGCAAGCACCCAATCGCGCCACAGCCACATCTGTCGACCGTTGTCCTGATGAATGCCGCAGGTATCCGCATAGCGCGCCACATCAAGCCACGGAATGGCCATGCGTTCGGCGTATCGGCTTCGATACGGTTCCTGAGTCAGCAGTCGATCGACCAATACCTCGTAGGCATCGGCACGCTCATCGGTAAGGAACGAAGCGGTCTCTTCCAGAGTGGGCGGAAGTCCAGTGAGATCCAGGAAGACGCGGCGGCACAGCGTGGCGCGATCAGCTTCCGAGTTTGGTGCGATGGCCGCACGCTCAAGCGCGGCAAGAATGAAATTGTCGATCGGTGTCCGCGGCCAAGCAACGTCATGCACCGTGGGAACAGTGGGCACCGTCGGCACGGTGAACGCCCAATGCGATTCGTACAGCGCGCCCTCGGCGATCCACTGCCGAAGCATCGCCTGTTCATTCCGGCTGAGCGCATGCTTGCCACTATCAGGTGGCGGCATGACGATGTCCGCGTCGACGGATGCAATGCGTTGCAGCAGCAGTGATTCATCCGGATGACCGGGAACGATCGCCGCGCCGTCTTTACGCGGCGCGGTGGCTCCCTCAAACGAGTCGAGACGCAGCCCCGCTTTCTGCTTGGCGCGGTCGGGGCCATGACAGAGGTAGCAGCGGTCGGACAGGATTGGACGAATGTCCCGACCGAAGCGAATGGGATCAGCGGCGACAATGGACGCCACGGACGACGGAGGCGACGGCGGCGGAGACATCACAGCCCCGGCGGCAACCAGCGTGGTGCCGACAGCGAGGGCTGCGAGAATCGCGCGCCGGGAGAGCATGTAAGTCGTACCGAGGGCGAGCGCCAGGGTTGCCATGGAACTCAGATTGCATGCCTAGGAAAGTGGGTATTTGGCAACCCGCGCGCGGCAATCTTCTACCCCGTGACCCGTTTCATTGTCGATGACACCAGTCATGCGCTCTTCCCCATGCTTCGCCGCCGCTGTCGCAATCGCCCTGCTCAGCGCCTGCCGCGCGCCTGCACCCGCGCCCCTGGCTATGAACATCGATGCCTACCTCGTCACGGACGTGGGAGGCAGCGCTCCCGACCAGGTCATGACCACGGTGACCCTCCGCGACTCGGCGGGCGCCGTGGTCGCTAGGCCCCGGATCTTTGCGTATGTGGGTTCGCCAGCCACCTTTCAGATGGGAGACGGCGAGACCAGCTTCAAAGTGGTGATCAATTCTGCCCGAAATCCACAGGAAGTCCTGGTGACCGCAACCCTCACCCAGGGCGATGCCGGAGCGCCGAGTACGGTCACATCACTGGCGAAGACATCACTGCCCCCGGCGCCGACGCTTTGGAAACCGACCGGAAGCTAACAGAGCGCTCGCAGGGTTCGAGCCCCGCAGCGCAACGTTCGGACCTCACACCGCAGGCTCGAGCCCCTCAGCGCAGGCTCCAGCCCATCAGCGCAGTCTTAGCGATTCTCTGTTTCGAGGTACGTGTACCCCGACAACCCAGCTTCATACGCCTTCAGAAGGCCCTGGCTCTCCGCCACGGTCATCTGCTTGTTGACGACGGCCTTCTCGCACTCGCGGCGAACCTCGCCGAAGAGCCGCGCCAAGTCGTAGTGGACGTAACTGAGGACGTCGCGGACCGCGTCGCCCTCAATGATTTCATCGATCCACCACTCGCCCTGGTCGTCCACTTTGACGTGAGCCACGTGGGTGTCACCGAAGAGGTTATGCAAGTCGCCGAGCGTCTCTTGATACGCGCCCACTAGGAACGCGCCCAACAAGTACTCCTCGCCGTCCTCGAAGTCATGCAGTTCGATCCACTTCTTGACGTCGTGGTCGTCCACAAATCGGTCAATCTTGCCGTCGGAATCGCAGGTCAGATCGGCGATGGTCGCCTTGCGGGTGGGACGCTCACCGAGCCGATGAATCGGTGCAATCGGGAACAGTTGGTTGATGGCCCACACATCGGGCATGCTCTGGAAGATCGAGAGGTTGCAGAAATACGTATCGCTCAGCGCGCTCTCCAAATCTCCAAGCTCCTCGGGCGGCCGGCTCATGGAACGCGCAATGTCGCGAATCTTGGCACAGCTTGCCCAGAAGATGTTGTCGACCAATGCACGGTGTTCCAGACTCATGAGGCCGACGCTGAAGAGGCGCAACGCCTCGTCGCGATCCTCAAGCATGTCGTTGTAATGCTCAACAAGCCGACGCTCAGCGATGTTCTTGTAGACGTCAAAGATGTCCACCAGCGGTCGTGGCAATTCGGTCTCGCCAGCCGCAGGCGGTGGCAATTCAGCGGGAACCGTGAAACGGTCCAACCGATTGGCGCCGAGTACATCAAAGATCAACACACTCTGCTGCGCAACCATGGCGCGGCCCGACTCACTGACGATGGTTGGATGCTCTACGCCCTCTTCATCGCACACGGTCATGATCTTGTAGACCACGTTGGACGCGTACTCCTGCAGCGTGTAGTTCATGGAGAACTCAAAGCTGGTTTGGCTACCGTCGTAATCGATGCCCAGCCCGCCGCCAATATCGATGTACTTCATTCCCGCGCCGGCCTTGGCCAACTGCGTATAGATGCGCGCGAGTTCATTGATCCCCTGATTCACCTGACGAATGTCATGAATCTGGCTGCCCATGTGGCAATGCAGAAGCTGCAAGCAATCTTCCATTCCCTTGGAACGGAGGATCGAGAGCACTTCCAGGACCTCAGTCATGCTGAGACCAAACTTCGCCTTCAGCCCGCTCGAGTGGCGCCAACGACCGGCACCCTGCGCTGCCAGATTGACGCGCACGCCGATAGTTGGACGAACGCCATGTTGCTCATAGAACCGCAAGATCAACTTGAGTTCAGTGATGTTCTCAATCACCGGAATGATGTTGCGCCCAAGCTTCTTGGCGAGCGCCGTGAACTCAATGTATCGCTCTTCCTTGAAGCCATTGCAAATGATCAGCCGCTCAGGAGTATCGCTGGTCATCCCCATGACCGCTAGAAGTTCTGGCTTGCTGCCAGCCTCGAGGCCAAAGCCGAGGCCCTTGCCTGCGTCGCGCACTTCTTCAACAACGCGGCGCTGCTGGTTCACCTTGATCGGGAACACACCTTGATACGTGCCGTGATATCCATGCTCAACAATGGCGCCGCGGAATGCTTCGGCAATGTCAACCAAGCGCTGCTTCAACAGATCACTGAAATGGATCAGGAGCGGCGTGCGAAAGCCGCGCTCGCGCATACCGGCGACCACTTCATAGAGGTCGACCGCAATGGCGGGATTGCGCTGCGGATGGACCACCACATGGCCTGCCGCATTGACATCAAAGAAGCCCTTGCCCCAGTTGCGGATTGAATAGAGCGATGCCGATTCCTCGACGCTCCACCCAAGTTCGGTCGCCGCTCGCGTGGCGCGCGAGCGGGGTGCGGGGACGGGAACGGATGATGTGGATTCGGTGAGTGTGTCTGCCATCGATGGAGCGGCGCGCGGTAAGGACCACCGGCGCCAAGGAGTAAATGATAGGAAGAATGTTGAAAAAGAAAAGTGAAATCGCCGCGAGTTGTCAGTTGTCGCCCCGCACGGCGCGCGTGCCCGGATCGGTACCGCGCACCGGCACACAGCCGAAACGCGTCATCAATCAGTTCCGCCGCGCAAACTGCGGGTAATCGCCACTTCATGCATCCGCACGCTGGCGCGGTCGAGCGCTTCTTTGGCTTGATAGAAGGCGTTGGCGTCCACCGACCGGGGATCGTATTCAGCGGCGGAAATATGCCCCTTCAGGCTCATGATGGCAGATTCGAGGGTTTCAAGGTACGCCGGCTCCAGCTCATCCCGAACCCGCGCAAGGGCATCGCAGATCCACTTGAGATCCAAACGAGAGGTCGCCACCAAGTCCACCACCCGGTGGCGCTGCATGTCTTCGCGGGCGTGGGTGAAACTCTCCGCCTCCATCCGATCCACGTCGGCGGCCGTCAGCCCATAGGTTGGAATGACCTGCACGGCGGCACGCCGGCCACTCCGGCGCTCGGCGGCGGTGACAGCAAGGATGCCGTTGGCGTCCACCAGGAATTCCACCTCAATCTGCGGAATACCGGCGGGCATGGGCGGGATCCCGCGCAGATCAAAGCGCGCGATGGAACGGCAGTCAGCCACCAGCTCGCGTTCCCCTTGCAAGACATGGATCCCCACATTGATTTGCCCGTCCACTGAAGTGGAGAACATCTCAGTCGCTCGGGTTGGAATGCTGGAATTGCGCATCACTAGTTTCGCCACTGCACCGCCCACGGTTTCGATACCGAGGGAGAGCGGCACCACATCCACAAGCAACAAATCACGGCGCGTACCGGAGAGCACCGACGCTTGCACGGCCGCGCCCAGCGCCACCACTTGATCTGGATCAAGCGCCGCATACGGCTCACGTCCAAAGAACGCACGAACCGCATCGCGGACGGCCGGAATGCGCGTACTTCCGCCCACCAGCACCACGCGATCAATCTCTGGCGCTCCCGCGTCACGCATAGCGCGGCGACATGCATCAATGGTGCGTGCCACCAAGGGCGCAATCATCGTTTCAAATTCCGCACGTCCAAGCACGCGTCGGTAGGTGCGATCAACGCCAAATGAAACTTCCAGCGTTGCACTGTCCGCCGATGACAGGGTGATCTTGGCGCTCTCGGCAAAGTTCCGCAGCGCTTGACGAGCCGCCGGCGGAAACTCCAGTGCAGTGCCAAATTCATCACGGATCTCGCGGGTGACCAGCGCAATGATGGCATCATCAATGTCATCACCACCAAGGCGGGTGTCGCCCGCGGTGGAGAGCACCTGAAAGAACTCGCCCTCATCGGGTCCACCCGGCACCAACTGCAACACGGAAACATCACATGTTCCCCCGCCAAAGTCATAGACAACAATTGTCTCTGACGAAGTGCGTCGACGCTCGGATGCGCCAATGCCATAGGCCAACGCCGCAGCGGTTGGTTCATTGACAATGCGAATCGCCTCAAGCCCGGCAAGCCGCGCCGCGTCGCGGGTGGCCTGTCGCTGGGCATCATCAAAGTATGCAGGGACCGTGACCACCGCACGCTGAACGGGCACTCCAAGTTGGCGCTCGGCGATCTCTTTCAATGCGCGCAACACATGCGCAGCCACTTGTTGCGGCGTGATGACGTCTCCAGCAACGGCGAATGCAGCCAATCCATGCGGACCTGCAACAACGCTGTATGGCAACTCACCAACCGAAGCGCCCTGCTCCGCGAAACCCCGCCCCATGAAACGCTTGGCGCTGTACACGGTGTCCACCGGATACTCAACCGCATGTGCGCGCGCGTCGTGGCCTATCACCGGCGCAGCGCCTGCTACGAAGCGCACCACTGAAGGCAAGAGCGCGCGACCAGCCTCATCCATCAGGATGCGCGGACCCGCGTCATCGCAGTACGCCACCAACGAATTGGTGGTGCCAAGATCGATGCCGACGATCGGATCAGTACTGGAAGAAGTCACAGCCATTCCGGTGATACTAGGTCCTTCGCCCGTGTCAGCTGGTATCCAATCTCCGACTGTCGCTGCGTCATCGCGTTTGCGTTCCCGCATCCGGCAGGCGCTGCATGTAACGATCAAAGCGACGTGCTGCTGCCTTGGAAAGTACTTCCACCACTTGTAGCACGTACTCGTTCGGGCCTTGGATGGTGAACGCGCGTTCCGATTTATCGGTGATCAGTACTACCTCGGCCACCGGGGTCTCTGCGGTGTGCAATGCTGGATCTGCTGCCGTCATCCACTTCGCTGCATCCACAAGCTTACGCAATCGAAAGCCCTCTTCCGCAGTGATTCGCCCGGTCCACTCCGATTGGCGATTGAACGCCGTCAGACCGCCGCCGTACGAAAGTGATCCGTCAGCGCGCAACTGAAAGTAGTCGTACTGGCGACTATCGACGCGCGCATACCAAAGCCGCAATCCCAATCCGTCGGTGCTTGATGCCTCATCATGCGGCGGCACGATCGGCGCCGACTCGCACGCGGTAAGTGCTACGGAAACCACTACCAGCGTGGCGCGAAGTGCGATGCGTGCTACGTATTTCATTTTCGAATGGTTGCAGGTTGTTGAGCACGAATGGCTCGGTAGACGGCGTACGGATCAGGGCCGAAGTCATATCGCTCGGGAGCAATGTCTTCAGCGCGGTAGTCGGGAAGCCAACTCAGAATGGCAAGTGTGCGAATGATGCGGACTGCCGCAGCGTCAAACGGCTGGGCATCAGTGGCACGCCGAACAAACGTCCATGTCCGCCCATCGGCACGGAACGTCATGACTGCAAGACGCTCGCCACGGGGCACTCGCAACATGTCCGGATTGGGGGGACCATTCGCGCTGCGTTCGTCGGTGAATCCGTACTGCGCGCACAACCCCCAGAGAAACTGCACTTGGTCTTCGTAGAGCCACCGGGTTCGACCGGGGCGTGTTGAAATGTCGATAAACGGACTGGCGTCCGCATGGAGCGCCCCGTCCGGCAGCACCACGTATTTGGCCTGCCGTTCCTCCACCTTCAGGAGTTCCGGAGCGCCAAGGCCCACCAGGACAGTGACATCCAAGGTGAAATCGGGCGGGTAGGTGCCGTCGGCCAGGGCCGGCGACTCAGCGAGTGCGCCTGCGGTCGACTCAACAAACTCTTCTTGCGCGGCGTCGGTGCCCGATTTCGTGCCGGATGCTGGCTCCAACTCGGCCACTTGATCGGACGGCGGTGCCGCCGGTCCGTCAGCGGTCCCAACCACGCCGCTACAGCCCGCAATCAAGCCCGCAGCGGCAAGAAGCGCGCAGACAGTCATTTGGATGCGCACGGCGGCCGTCACAGTGCGCGGAATGCTACCCTTCGACCCTTCACCATGCGAACAAGCGTCACTTGGATCAACGACTACCTCGACCGCCCCGCTACCGCCGAGGAGCAGGCTGACCTGCTCACTGCCGCGGGGCTGAACTTTGATGGCGGCGACGACGCCGACAACGGCGAACGCTGGCAGGAGATTGAGACCACGTCAAACCGCGGCGACTGTCTCAGCCATCTTGGATTGGCGCGCGAGATTTGCGCCATGAGCGGTCGCACACTGAAAGCTCCGGAAGGCCTCGCCAAGGCAACTGGCAGCGCTGCCTCCAAGCACATTGCGGTGAGTAACCACGATCACGCCGCATGCCCGCGCTACACCGCTCGCGTCATTCGCGATGTCAAGGTTGGCCCCAGCCCCGAGTGGCTGCAACGACGCCTGCGCGCCATTGGTCAGATTCCGCGCAACAACCTGGTGGACTGCACCAACTTTGTGTTGTTTGAGTATGGCCAACCCACCCATGTCTTTGATCTTGACTTGCTGCATGGCGCGCGCGTGCAAGTACGGCGCGCCCAAAAGGGCGAGCGCTTCTTACCGATCGGTGACGGCGCACAAGAGGTCACACTTGCGGGCGGCGAATTGCTGATCGCCGATGCCGACCGCGCGGTTGCTATCGCGGGCGTCAAAGGCGGCGCACTGACGGCGGTCACTGCCAACACCATCAATATCTTGGTGGAGGCCGCTACCTTTGATCCCGCCACCGTGCGCAGTGCGAGCCGTTCGCTCAAGATTGCCAGCGATTCTTCATACCGCTTCGAACGCGGCGTTCACCCGGCAGATATTGACGCAGCGGCTGAACGGTTGGTGGCCTTGATCCTAGAAACCGCGGGCGGAATGCTCTGTGACGGTGTGGTGGAAGCCGGCGCGCCGCTCCCCGCTGAACGTCGCGTTTCCGTTCGACCATCTCGGGTTCGTACCATTCTTGGAACGGATATCCCGCTTGAGGAAATCGTCCGCGCACTGGCAACCTTGGGATTCTCGCCAGTGGTTCGTGGCGATTCAGTGGACTGCTTAGTGCCCGCGCGCCGGCTTGACGTTGAGCGTGAAATTGATGTCATTGAGGAAATCTGTCGCATTCACGGACTGGACCGCATTCCGCTCAAGGAAACGCTGGCGGTGCGTGTTGCTCCGGTGGAGCCACAAGTCGCTGCGCCGCGTGCCGCGAAGGGTCTCTTAGTTGGTCTTGGATGCATGGAATGCATCACGCACTCGTTGATCTCTGAGCGCCACGCCGCGCCGTTCTTCCGCACTGGTTGCATGCCGCTGCGCGTCAGCGATGAACGCGCCGGTGGAACGCCCGTGTTGCGTCCATCAGTCATTCCAAGCCTGCTTGAAGTGCGCCGACGCAATGCTGATGCGGGCATTGGCCAACTTCGAGTCTTTGAGTTTGCTGGCGCATTCTCACTGCACCCCGATGGCAGCCA
>CALQCP020000065.1 GCA_943329105.2 Chitinophaga pinensis
CAGCACCACAAACGACGCGTCATTGAGAATTCCGCCCACTGCAATGCCCAGTCGGCTTGGATACGCGGCCGCTTGCACCTGATCGACCTTATCTTGAACCGTGTCGAGCCACGGCGGCAGAGCCATGCGCTCGCTCCCGGGCACGGTGGCTAAGAACGAACGAACACGCGCGGCTCCACCCATCGCCGCAAGGTCGATGCCGGCCGCTCCATAGAAGGCGGCGTCCGGAAGCCGGCCGAGTAACGCGGTGACGTCCTGCATCTGCGCGGTGCCGGTGGGGATGGCCTTGGCAACATCGCCTTCGGGGTCGAAGCGGGCATAAGCGCGAATTCCAACAGCAAGCGCATCGAAATCGATGGCGAACACGGCATCGGTCACTTGCGCAAGAATCTGTGCTCCGCGCTCCCGACTCTTGCCAATGGTCTCCAGCGCTGCTGCTGGCGCCGCCTCAGGCTCCTTGCCGCGCGGCAACATATTGGCAGCGGTGATATCGAGTTCGCCCGCTTTGCGCGCAATATCAGCGAGTGACTTCATCACCGGCGCCGATGCCCATGAGAAACAATCGCTCACGCGAATGATCTCCATCCCACGCCTACCAACACGTGTGGCCAACGTTGTCGCAAAGCCGTCCTTGGGCTCCCAAGTGGCAAGCGAGTCAGGCGCATCGGCTACCAAGACGTGGCTTGCGGTCTTGCGAATCCATAACGCGCGTGGCGCAGAGCGCGCGCGCATTGCGCCGGTTCCGAGTTCGGGGGCATCAATAAAGGTTGCAGCAACAAAGGCATCCGCATCAGTCACCGGAAACGCTGCGATGTTGGTGAAGCCGGTTGCGCGTGGCGCGGCCCATGCAACGAAGGCGCCACGATCATCAAAGCCTGCACCAATACCAAGTTGCGCTTTCAAGAGGTCGATGGGGCGGCCACCCAGTGCCGCCTCGGCTTTGCCCATTCGATCAATTGCCAACTGCAAATCATCGCTCGCGCCCTTGACGCTTGGAATCACCAGCGCTCCAGCGGCGTCGGCGGGCACCAGACGAAGCGCGTCTTCAAGCACCCCAGCAAAGGTGGTGGCGGAAACGGACAGCACAGCAAGCACCGCGGAGAGGCGCGGGCGGAGGCAGGATAAAGTCAGATGCATACGGTCAGGATACGGGCTTCACAGCCAAGGCCTGCTCGATTGCCTTGCGAAGTTCTTCGCCGGTTGGCTTCACGCCTGAGCCATAGAACGCAACCGGTTTGCCATCCTTGCCAACCACGTACTTGCCGAAGTTCCAACTTGGCAATTTGCCGGTGCCGGCGCTGAGAAACGCATAAATCTCGCTCTGGCCTTCCCCGGCTTTGGTCTGCACTTTCGACATCATTGGAAAAGTGACGCTGTACGTCTTTGAGCAGAAATCGCGGATCTCAGAGGCGGAGCCAGGCTCCTGCCCACCAAAGTCATTGCAGGGGAATCCAATCACTACGAGACCCTTGTCTTTGAATTCCTTCCAGACGGTTTCCAATTCCGCGTACTGCGGGGTGTAGCCACATCGGCTCGCCACATTCACCACGAGCACCACCTTGCCCTTGTACATGTCAAGGTCCACGGCGGTGCCGTCGAGCGCGGTGGTCTTGAATGAATACAAACTGGTGCCCTTCGCTGCCGCCGGCGGCGCTACGGCTTGGCCTGCGCCAAAGCCCGTCAACAGGGAGACAACACCGAGCGCGGACGCGATCATCTTTTTGGTCATGTGGTTCGAATCGTGAGGGGAGAGGGGGAGGAGCGTGACAAGAACGTTGTGGGTCCGTGATTGGGGTGGAAGTCCGGAGTGGAAGTCCGGAGTGGAAGTGCAAGAGGCGATCACCTGCGCTTCGTTGCGCCAATACCAATGGGCCCATACTAGGCAGCTCAACCGTGTACCGACCGGTGCCAGCTCCGAGCGAGACGGACTATGCAGGTCGGAGTGGGGCCGCGTACCGCGATAGAACGTGTTAATGACACGCGTAATAACCTTGCAAATCCAGAGCCTGTGCGAAATAAATTGTATCGTGCAGCTGATTATCTGGCGCTTACTACGGTTAGTCAGTCTGCTGTCACTGATATTTAGCAAAGTTCTGATTTCAACCAAGATTCACTGAGGGGTTCATCCGGGGAATGCGCGTTGTATCCGGGGGGGGAGAGGAATATTCCCTGAAGACGCCATGCGAGTATGAGTAGCACGACTGATCCGAATCCCCGCCCGCAGCATGGCTCCGACCCAAGCGACCACTCTGTGCAGGACCACGCTAAGCGCGATCCACGCGACGACGTTCCGGGCGTCCACGCTGGGAACCCCAGCGCTGAGGCGGGTCGAGATAACCTTCCGCTTGAGAACGCTGAATTTCCGATCCCCGTGAGCATCTCCATGTTGGTCGCCGACCAGTACGGCGCACTCCGTGCACTCGCCGAACGGCAAGTGACGGCGGAACGGGCGCGGACCGGCCAGCAAACGATCAGTCCAACATCGCTTCTTGGTGAGACATTCCGTCGTCTCGTCCAACAAGAAACCAAGATCGCCAACTCCGATCATCTGGCTGCCATTGCCACGATGCTCTTTGTCCGCATCATTGCCGATCGCCGTCGTCGAAGACTGACGATCAAGCGCGGTGGAGGCGCCAAGCAGCTGCCCATCGGCGAAGAGATCGCGCAGAGTGGCGCGCGATCCCCCGCCGAAGAATCCGCCCACATGTCGGATGTGGATGTACTGCACGACAAGCTTGCTGAACTGGCACAGATTTCGCCACGCCGAGCGGAGGCGCTTTCGCTGCACATGATTGGGGGCATCACCATCCCAAACGTTGCCAAATTACTCAACGTGTCCGTCGCTACTGTGGAACGCGACTTGGCGCTCGCACGCGCGTGGCTTGCTGCGCAGATGCGGTGATCGGGTGATGCGATACGGTACGGCGCGGTGATTCGTGGTGATGCGATGCAGAAACCGCTTACCCTGAAACCGGCCGAAACCGCAGTAATGACGAACCACACTCGATCAACAGCGCCGTCTCTTCGTCAGTAAAGGTTCGCTCGCCGGTATTCGCAATGCCAAGTGTCCCTACCAGTGCGGTGCCGCTTCGGACCGGGACCACGATCGAACCCGCCAGGCCAAGCGAGCGCACCGCGGGCTGCACTACCCCGGAACCATCGCGGTTCAGATTGCACCACGAAACTGGCTCGTTCAATTCAGCACAGACCCCTGCCATGCCCTTACCGATTGCAATGGTGCGAATGTGCTCCATGACCGGTGCTGGGATGGCACCATGGAATGCCGCCAAATGAAGCATGCCATCGGTGCCGAGAAAGTGCAGCGTGCCGGTGTGCGCGGCGAACGTTCGAATGACCGCTGCAAGCGCGACGGTGGCGTCCGTTGCCAAGGCGATGTCTGATGGAATCGTTGTCATATTAATTTCGCTTGTATCTCGGGTGCTGAATCACTCGTGGGCGTGCAGTGCACGTGCCAACTGCATAGTGACGTCAAAGTGCGCGCGCACTTCAGCCATGGAATCACCACCGAACTTAGCGAGAAACGCTGCCGCAATTTCAAATGCAACCACGCACTCCATCACCACACTCGCAGCGGCGACGGCACTGATATCACTGCGTTCGTACTGACTCTGTACCGATTCATGTGTGGCAAGGTCGACGCTGGGCATACCACGCAGCAGCGTTGCTATTGGTTTCATCGTGCCGCGAACCACCACCGGCATACCGTTGGTCATGCCGCCTTCCAGTCCGCCCGCGTTGTTACTGGGGCGAGTGAATCCCAGATGCGATTCGCCGGCCAGTGACCGGTCGTATGCGATTGGGTCATGCACTTGACTGCCGAAATGCCACGCGCAATCGGCACCCATACCGATTTCAACGGCTTTGAATGCTTGAATACCCATGACGGCAGCAGCTAATCGCGAGTCGAGGCGCTCATTCCACTGCACGCATGTACCGAGGCCGGGCGGAACACCCAGGACATGCACCTCAACGCGACCTCCCACGGTGTCCTGTTCCACTTTGGCCTTGTGAATGTGATCTATGATCCGCGCGCTGGTTTCCGAGTCTGGGCAGTAGACGTCACTGGCGTCGCGCGCGGTGCGCAGTTCGGGCAGTGATTCTGCGTCCACCTCTACGACACAGGTGGCATCGATGGCGCCGCTTACAAACCCAAAGACTTCGATTCCAAATTCGCGCAGGAATACTTGCGCGAGTGCGCCGGCTGCAACACGTGCTGCCGTTTCCCGCGCACTGGCGCGTTCCAACGTGCCACGACAATCCTGAGTCAACCACTTGAGACTGCCCGCGAGATCGGCGTGACCGGGGCGCGGACGAGTGACCGGCGGCGTCTTGACTGCGTCATCAAGCCGGCTGTCCTTGTTGACAATCTCAAGTACCACTGGGGAACCAAGTGTCACGCCAGCGCGCGCGCCGGTCAGCACCCGCACGACATCGGTCTCGATGCGCTGCCTTGCACCACGACCGTAGCCGCCCTGACGGCGCGCGAGTTCTGCATTGATGAAGGTGGTGTCGATGGCCAGTCCGGCAGGAAGTCCTTCCACAAACGCCAAGGTTGTTGGTCCGTGAGACTCGCCAGCAGTGCGGTAGGTCAGCATGGATTGCAAGGATATCCACGTCGTCAGGTTGAAACGAGATGCCCTGCCGTCCCCATACCTATGCCCTCGGCAATCACTTGCTACACCATGCAGAACATGTCGATCGATCCGCACGAGAATCTCGTCCCCACCGCAGCCACTGCGGGCCGCGAAACATGCGATATTTCTGAAGTCGCAGCGGCTGCATCACCTGCTCCGCGTGGTGCTGAGCGCGCTGCACCGCTCGGAATGTTCCGCGACCCGGCGTGGTGCATGGCACTTGCGGCGGTGATCGCGTTGGCGTGGTTCGTACGCGGAACGATGCTCTTTCGTGGCGCGGTGCCGGCAGGAATGGATGCTGGTTACTACGCGGTGCAGGCACGGGATTTGCTGGAGCGCGGAACGCTTCGATGGGCCGATGTTCCAATCACATTCATTGTTGATGCGGTGATCGCCAAATGCTTGATGGTCACGCTTGGGTGGGACATTGACACCGCGACTCTCTTTGCATCCCGCTTGGTGGATGCATTGGCGGAGCCGGTGGCGGCGATTCCCTTGTTCATGGCGGCATGGATTGTCGCGAGTGGGAAGCGCAGCATGATTCCGGGGGCTATCGCTGTTGGATTGGCGATCACGGTGAGCGCTCCACTGCTGCGGATGGTCGGCGACTTTGAGAAGCAATCGATGGCGTATGTGTTTATGGCAGGGACATGGATATGCGGATGGATCGCGATGCGGTCCGAAAGTAGGGGGGCCGCGATGCGCTGGTGGCTCGTGGCGGCGTTGCTGCTGGTGATGGCGGCGCTCACGCACGCGGGCACATTCGCTGCAACGGCACTTGGTGGAACGTTGATGCTGGGGGTTCGGGCGGTACGGGGAGGAGTCGATCGAAGGAAGGTGGTACGCGCGGCGGTCGTACTGATGGCGATCGGAGCGGTGTCATTCGGCGCGGTGTGGTGGCTAGCGCCGGGCAAGGCGAAAGCGATCATGAACTTCCCGACCACCCTCATCACCCCCGAACAAAATGGTCCGGGAGGACCGGGACGATTTTCGCGCGACAGCGACCAAGAAATTGTTCCGGGGGGATCGGGACGAATTTTCATGGGTGCAGGAGGCGCACGCGGTCCAGGAGGTCCGGGAGGACCGGGAGGACCGGGAGGATTATTGATGGGGGCGGTTTGGATCGGGGCTGTGCTGCTCGGGACTGCACTCCTCGCGCGGGCTATGCGATCACTCACGCGAACAGTCGCCGATGAAGCACTCGTGATTGGCATGTTCCTTACAGCGGCATGCCTCGTCTGCCCCATCTTCAGCGGAGATCACATGATGCGACTTGCGCTGATGGTGCCCGTACCCCTCGCATGCATAGCCGTGTACTTACTTTGTACAAGTAGACGACCCGTGATCCGAATTCTGCAATGGTCCGTGTCAGCTGTTGCAGCAGTATTCCTTGTTTTCAATGCCACCAACCACATGCGTGGGCGGCTCATGGAAACTATCAGTGATGCGGGCTATGCAGACCTACGTTCGTGGCGCGCAGAACTGACCCCCGGTGATCAAGCGGTCGTGGCGGCTCGGCATGGATTGGAATTCTGGGCCGCGTTTGCAATGGACACACACGCACGCTGGGGAACCCTCAAAGAATCGGACTTCGATCAATACGAGCGTCTCTATGTCTTAGAAACACGGCGCGGACCGAACGGGCCACGCGGTGGTCCCGGTCCGAGGCCTGGTGCTGGAGCTGATCGTGGCCCTGGTCGTGGTCCTGGCCGCGGCCCTGGTCGCGGACGAGAACCAATGGCCGATCCGGTCATTCCCGCGGAAGCAATCATCGTGAAACAGTCCGATCAGTTCACGCTGTGGGAAGTTCCAAAATCAGCGCGCGATTCATTCAGCGCCGGCCCAGACAGCATGGGCCGCACTCGCCCCGCGGAGTAGTAAACCACCTGTTTCGCTATGCGTTTGTGACTTTCTCTCAATCCGTATGCCATAAGCGGAACTGTCGCTCCGCCTGCTTGGTGAACATGACCCAGCCATCAACCGTGCGCGCGCCGCATGAACGCGCATGAATGAGGAGCGGCGTCTCCAACGGTGCATACACCGTATCCATGACCGTAACGCTGTCATCAAGATGAACATCGCCAGCGAGTGGATTGCCCTGTGGGTCCGATCCGCCTCGCATACCCACCGGTGTGCAATTGACAAATGCATGAAAGCCGCCACTACCGAGTTCTGCAGTTCGGCCTGCAATGATCGATCCTGCACCCGCGTCGCCATTGCCAAGACCGCCCGCCGCGTTGCGTGCCTGCGCAGCAGCTTCTTGCAACTGCGCACACATCCGACGCGCACGATCTTCATTGCGGTTGAAGACCACCACCTGCGCGCCCTCATCTGCGAGACCAACTGCAACCGCACGAGCAACCCCACCAGCACCAAGGACGGCGATGCGTTTCCCGCTGAGCGCTGCGCGTTCGATCCCCATGCCGTGCGTCAGCGCATCCACTGCAGCGGGCGCGTCAGTATTGGCGCACTGCAGCGCACCTGCAGCATTCAGATACAGCGTATTTGCCGCACCGATACGTGCCGCAAGCGCCTCGACGCGACCGCCCTGCTCCTTCACAAATCGCACCAAGTGCTCCTTGTGGGGAATCGTCACACACGCACCACGGAAGTCCAGCGGCGCAAACGCCAACAGTTCCGCAACAGTCGCCTTGAAGTGTTCATACTCCGGCGGAATTGGCATCGGAAGCAACACTGCATTACGCCCAGCCTCCCGGAACCATTCGTTGTGCACATGCGGGCTCCGCGAATGACTAACCGGCCAACCGATCACGCCAAAGACACGCGTGGCTGAATCAATACTCCGAAACCCGTACAGATTGACCATGTCCTGCACCGAAACTTGCCCCGGCGCTGTCCCAGCTGCGTTTGCTGCGGCGCGCTGTGCATCGGAATCACTACCTGCATGTGCGAAGGTAAGAAATGCGCCAAACTTTGGCGCAAGGACGCGACTCATCAGCCCAGATTCGCCCATGCACAACACCACTGCTGGCTTTACGCGCGTGGCGAGCAACTCGAATGCTTCAATGTTGTCGCGCACACTGCGCGCACGCCATGCGACCTTTGCCACGGCGCACGCATCAGCCTCCGCCATAGCCGTCCACTGCCGGAGAAGTGCCGCAGGTCGACCTTCAAAGTCATGCGCGCTCAAGATCAATCGCGTGCCCACCGTACGCACTTGACCAGGGTGTTCGACACAGAGTTCCAGTTTCTGTCGCACATTCGCGCTGCGCTGCATATCCGCGAGTTCAAAGTCAATATAGGTCGGCGCCACTTCGCCGCTCGCGGTGCAAAGTGCCTCTAAAAAACTGACGCGATCCGTTTCGTCACCACGCCACTCGCCGCCCTCACGAGCGCCACGGATAGTCACGATGCACGGCACCGGCGATTCACGCACCAAGGTCCGCACATGACGCAATGCGTCCTCACATTCTGCCAACGCGTCGACGCGCCATTCCACCATGTCAGCACCATGCTCAACTGCGCGACGCGCATCGGCAAGCGCAACGTGGATCTCATCGGGGGCTTCAACGGAAATTGACACGCAAAGGTGAGTCACGGGCAGAATCCTACGGCGCGCGGCGTTGGCAGTTACGATTCCACCCAATGACCGACGAGATTGCCGAAGAGGCCTACCAGTTCATGCGCGCGCACCTGTACGGAAAGATTCGCTTCGGCGAGGATCGTGTGGACATTCGCGTGGCACCAACCGCCAGTGGCCACTTAGTGGCTTCAGTCATGGTGGCTATGTTGCGTTCGGTAGACACCGTGTTGGAGCTGCCTGACGACAGTGATGACGCACTGGTCTTACAAGTGACCCTTGAGCAGATTGACGAAAATGGCCCGGATGGCGCCATCTGCGATCGCTGGTGCATCTATCACGGCGAGCCGCCAGATGTTCGATGGGCGCGCATGCAAATTGATGCTGCACGATTCAAGGGCTACTTCATCGATGGCCAAGCGCTCATGCGCGAGAACCCATTTGCAGCTCAAGAGGGCGCTCTCTGCAAAGAACTCAATGCTTCTTGCCAAGAGTTGGTGATTCGCGCAGCACGAGCATCCGGTGAACACCTACTCATTGACCCAAAGGTGGTTGGTGTCGACCCATGGGGCATTGATGCGCGCGCCCAACTCGGGATTGCACGAATTTCAGCCAATCCAGCCCTTGCGTCTACAAACAACGTCAAACCGTGGCTGACAGAACAAGCTGCTGGGTGAGGGCTTCGCGCGCCGTACGCGCCCGCTTAGACTGATTGTTCATTAATTCGATGCCCACGAAGGAAACTACCGATGGCCCAAGGAATGTCCGGCAATCTGAACCACGCGATGATTGATGGCCCGCAAGGCAAAGCGGCTCAGGAGTACGCCAACCAATTTGGTGCGCCTGGCTTCCACGACATTACCAAGGCGTACATCGGACAGAATTACGGTGGGTACACGGCGGAGAACCAAGAAACCTGGCGGGTTCTCTACGACCGGCAAATGCTGTACTTGGCAAACAATGCCAGCGAGGTTTATCTCCGCGGCGCACGCAGCATTAACTTAGTTCGTGACCACATCCCTTATCTTGAGGGACCGCAGTCGGTGAACACGTTCTTGATGCCGCTCACTGGTTGGCAGAGCAAGGCTGTTCCTGGCTACTTGCCGGCCAAGGCCTTCTTTGCGTGCCTGGCGCGCCGCGAATTTCCGACCACCATCGTGATTCGTTCGCGCGAGTCCATTGACTACTTACCTGAGCCAGACATCTTCCATGACATCTTTGGACATGTCCCGTTGCATGCAGACCCCATCTTTGCCGACTTCTTGCAGACCTACGGTAAGGCTGCGGTCAGCACCGATGATCCGTCCCATACGGAACGCCTCTCACGACTCTTCTGGTTCACCGTGGAGTTTGGTCTGATCCGCGAAGGCGGGCGCAATCGACTGTATGGCAGTGGACTGATTTCAAGTCCCGGCGAAAGTGCCCACGCCCTCGACTCCAAGGATGTCGACCGTCGTCCATTCGACCTCGAGACAGTCTGTAACACGTCGTTTGAAATCGACCATTACCAGCCGATTCTCTATGTTCTGGAGAGCTTCGATCAACTGCGTGATGCCATGAACACCTACGCGCAGCGACTTCTGGACCCAGCGCGTCGACCCGTGAACGCCTAAGTAGCGCTAACGTCACCGCTACACTCCGCGCCATGCGCCGCACCCTGAATTCCCGTCCGTTGTGGGCACCTGTGACTGCATCCATCGCGGGACTACTCGGCGGCTGCGCCGTTGGCCCGAACTATCAGGCGCCGCAGGTTCCGGTGGAGCCGCAATTCACCGCCAAGACGGACAACGCCCTCGCGGTCACCGAGCCGATCAGCGAGCGCTGGTGGCAGAATTTCAATGACCCCGTATTGAACGAATTGGTGTCGCGCGCCGACATGCAGAACATCGATCTGCGCCGCACACTGCTTGCTCTTGAAGAGTACCGCGCGCAATACACCATCGACTTTTCCAAGCTGTTTCCGGAAATGGATACTGGCCTCGGGTACAGCCGGCGACGGATCAACGGTAATGCGATCGGAATTCAGAACACGGACGCGCTGCAGCAGAGCTTCAGTAACTGGGAATGGAACGTCGCTTCCGCTGCATGGGAAATTGACGTGTGGGGCGCGGTGCGACGACAGATCGAAGCCGGCGTATCGCGCGTGCAGATGAGTGCCGCTGGTTACCGCGCAGCGCTAGTAAGTATTCGCGCCGAGGCTGCCCAGGCGTATGTCACCATTCGGCAATTGCAAGCACAACGCAAGGCATACAGAGACCTTGCCCAGGGCTACGGAAAGTTGGTCGGCGCGATCGAGAAAAAGGTGCGCTATCAGGCCGGTTCCAAGGTGGAACTTGGCGAGGTGCGATCACGTCAGTCATCGGCATTGGCCGAGTCGTTGCGCTTTGACGGCATGATCGCCAAACAGCTTTCCGGCCTGTGCATTCTGTTGGCGGAAACGCCCGA
>CALQCP020000066.1 GCA_943329105.2 Chitinophaga pinensis
GCAGTACGTGGGCATCCAAGCGAAGTCCGGCGATTGCAACGGCAACAACCGCCTCGATATCGCTGAGACTCACGACGGCACAACTCCCGACTGCAACCTGAACACCGTGCCCGACAGCTGCGACATCGCGCGCGGCGCGGCGCAAGATTGCAATCTGAACGGCGTGCCTGATGCATGTGAACTTGCAACAACGCCTGCGCTTGACTGCAACACCAACGGCATCATCGACAGCTGCGATCTCGCCATCGGTGGCACCACCGTCGACTGTGACCAGAACGGTCGCATCGATAGTTGCCAGGTAACCGAGACTCCCGGCACTGACTGCAACGGCAACCTGCGCCCCGACGCGTGCGATATCGCTGGCGCTACCAGTGGCGACATCGACCACAACGGCACGCCCGACGAATGCCAGACTGTCACCGTGCCCGGTCAGTACGCGGACATCCAAGCGGCCATCGACGCCGCCCCCGCGAGTGAGATGCGCATCATCTCTGTGGCTGCGGGCACTTATGCCGGGCCGATTGCGTTCAACGGCAAGCCGGTCATTGTGCGCGGTGCAAGTGCAGCGAGCACGGTGATCGATGGTGCCTCTGGGCAAATACTCTCAGTAGTGCGATTCAATGGTGGCGAGCCAGCGATTGCGGCGCTCGAACGCATGACGGTGCGCGGTGGCATCACTGGAAGCCAGCCAAGCGGTTCGAACGTCCTGGTGGGCGGCGGCATCTTTGGCCAGAACAGTGCTGCCAGTGTGCACGACTGTGTGATCGAGAACAACGCCGCGGGTTTCGGCGGCGGCGCGTACTTCCTGAGTTGCACAGGCAACATCACAGGCACCACATTCCGCAGCAATAACGCGAGCGCCGACGGTGGTGGGTTCCAGGCGAACCAGTGCACGACGTCGCTCACTGATGTGGTCGTTGAGAACAACACTTGCAACTCGCGCGGCGCGGGTGTGCATCTTGTGCAGGGCGGATTGACGCTCACCCGTGTGACGGTGCGCAGCAACTACAGCAACAATCTGATCGGCGGCGTGTCGTGGTACGCGATCGGCAGCGAGACAGCGTCGCTGGCGATGGTGGATTGCAGCGTCACCAACAACACTGCGCTTGTGACGCAGGGTGGTATCGGAATATCTGCATCATCGACCGGTACACCAACCATCTCGCTGCGCGGCAGCGGTGTGTGCAACAACCTCCCGCGTCCGAACATCACCGGCAGCTGGACAGACCTCGGCGGCAACACTATCTGCGATTGCGTGGGCGACCTGACGCTCGACGGCTTCGTGAACGGTGCGGACCTCGGCATCTTGCTCGCAAGCTGGGGCCCATGCACGGGCAGTTGCGCATCAGACTTGAACCGTGACGGTGTAGTGAACGGTGCGGATCTTGGAGTGTTGCTTGCGGCGTGGGGCGCGTGCGGGGGATGATGGGGCGTTGCGCGACGGTAGAGAATGAGAACATCTGTTGGAACACATATATGAAGCACTCAACGTTCATTGCTATCGTCGGAACCGCATCGATCGTCGCTTCGGCGGAGGCGGGGTTTCTTGGGTTTGTGGCGTCGGTGCGCACAGTGGGTGCGAATACGGTGATTGATATCTATGCGGGGGTGGACAATGCGAGTGACAAGTTCAGCGCCGTCTACTACGCGAATATCTCCACCACGCTCGCTGGTGGTTTCGTCCAAAAGTCTGGCTTAGCCACCAAGACTTGGAAGCCGGACATGGCTGGTTTCACCTCCACGCGCAACACCTTTGATGACAGCTTCTTTACAGCTGGCACGTTCTCTGGTGGTTCGTACGGTGGTGAGTTCTACACCTCAACCAACACCAACGGCGACCCGGGCTTCACGGGCACTAGCTGGAACCCAACCTCAGCTTCGCCAGCCGCCACCACTGTTCCTGCCAACGCTGGTTGGTACACCGGCGACCCAACCTCCATCGACAACCGTGCTGAGAGTCTCGCTGGCTTGGTTGGCCGCATCAACACCAGTGTAACCGCTGCCTCCGGCAACACTCCTGGCAGCTATGGAGGCGCCAACGCCAACTACGGCATCTGGTGCGCTCACATCGTGGTTGCTGGAACCGGCACCATTGGAAGCAACGTTTTCTGGTCTGCTTCCATGACGATCAAGGACGGTGTGACTGGAGCCTATGACCAGCGCATTAGCGCCTTTCAATTTAACCCACCCCCCCCAGACTCCGACGGCGATGGTCGCCCCGACTACTTAGACAACTGCCCATCGGTACCAAACGCGAGCCAGGCAAACGCCGACGGCGACAGCCGCGGCGACGCGTGCGACAACTGCGTCAATGTCGCCAATTCCAACCAACTCAACACCGACGGCGACTCCCAAGGTGATGCCTGTGACGCGGACGACGACAACGACACCATCCCGGACGTGTCCGACAACTGCCCGCTGAACACGAATGCAAATCAACTGAACAATGACGGTGATGGCCAAGGCGATGTCTGCGACGCGGATGACGACAACGACACCATTCCAGACGCATCGGACAACTGCGCGCTCGTTGCCAACACCAACCAAGCCGACTGCAACAACAACGGTATCGGTGAAGTGTGCGAGAATTTCGTCGATTGCAACTCGTCACAACTTCCAGACTCCTGTGACATTGCCACCGGCAACAGCACCGACGCCGATTCCAACGGCGTACCGGACGAGTGCGAGGCCGATTGCAACCTGAATAATCTGCCCGATTCCTGGGAGATATCCACCGGGCGCGTGCCCGACTACAACACGGACGGTATCCCGGATAACTGCCAAGGCGCGGTCATGGTGGATGCCGCCACCGACAACCTCGGCGCACCATCGGCGGTCGACGCAAGGTCATTCGACTTTGTCGACCTACCCGACGCGGAATCGTCGGTGTCGCTCGCCATCGACGTACGCGGCGACCTCAATGGAACAAACGAATGGATCGACATCTCGCTCAATGGTGGTGCACCGCGTCGTTTCTTCGACGTCGGTGGCAATGACTGCCCACTCACGCCAGACCGCGCAACTATTACTCTCACTCGTTCAGAGTTTGCTTCGCTTGTTCAAGCAACGGGTGTCCTGCAAGTGCGCATGACCTGCCCGCCCACCGTGGATAGCTCCGAGTGCAAACCTTCAGGTCTCACTGAGTTCCGCTTGCAGTACGTGGGCATCGCGCAAAAGAACGGTGACTGCAATGGGAATCACCGGCTTGACGTGGCCGAGACCCACGAAGGCACCACGCCGGACTGCAATGCGAATTCCGTACCAGATAGCTGCGACATCGTGCGGGGTGGCGCATCCGACTGCAACGCAAACACCATCCCTGATGCGTGTGAGATCGCATCGACCCCGTCTGTGGACTGCAACCAAAACGGCGTGATTGACTCGTGCGACATCGCCACGGCGGGCACCGCTGTTGACTGCGATCAAAACGGTCGCCTCGATACCTGTCAGGTAACGGATACTCCGAGTACCGACTGCAACGGGAATTACCGTCCAGATTCCTGTGATATCGCCGCCGGCATCAGTGGTGACATTGACGCAAATGCCACGCCAGATGAATGCCAGACGGTTACTGTCCCGGGCACCTACGGGAACATTCAAGCGGCGATTGATTCCGCGCCGGCTGCCACGATGCGGATCATTGCGGTGGGTGCAGGCACGTTTGCCGGACCGATCAACTTCAAAGGCAAACCAGTGATTGTGCGTGGTGCGGGGGCTGGTCTCACCGTGATCGATGGAACGGGCGGCGGGCAGTTCTCCGTGGTGCGATTCTCCGGCGGCGAGCCAGCGATCACCGCGCTTGAGAGCGTTACCGTGCAGGGCGGCGTTTATGGCACGCAACCAGCCGGGTCGAACTTCCTTGGCGGCGGCGGCATCTTTGGCCAGAACAGTGCGGCGAGTGTGCGCAACTGCTCTATCCAAAACAACGCTTCCGGCTTTGGTGGTGGCGCTTACTTCTTCAACTGCACTGGCGATGTCACGAATACCACCATCCGCAATAACACTGCCAGTTCTGACGGCGGCGGATTCCAGGCCAACCAATGCGCCATGAACCTTACCGACGTAATCATAGAGGGCAACATCTGCAACTCGCGCGGCGGAGGCATGAACCTCGTGCAAGGAAATCTAGTGTTCACGCGCGTCACGGTGCGTAACAACCAGAGCGGTAGCTTGATCGGCGGCATCTCGTGGTCGTCGGTCGGCAGCAACACGGCGCAGCTATCCATGAACACCTGCACGGTCACAGGAAACACCGCCTCTATAACTCAAGGCGGTATCGGTATCTCTGAAACCGCAACACTGCCACCAAGTGCATCACTCGTTGCAACCACCGTCTGCGATAACCTTCCCCGTCCAAACATCACTGGGCGCTGGACGAACCTCGGCGACAACACCGTGTGTGACTGCCCTGGCGACCTCAACATCGACGGTGTCATCAATGGCGCCGACTTGGGTCTCATGCTCTCAAGTTGGGGCCCGTGCGGTTCTAACTGCAATGCAGACCTTAACGGGGACGGCGTCATTGCGGGCGCAGACCTCGGTCTACTCCTCTCCGCTTGGGGTCCGTGCGGCTAACCCATAGTTGCAACTCAGTTACACACCACGCAGGCACCATGGGACAATCCCCTGGTGCCTGCGCTGCTTTCTATCCCCGACCTTGACTGGCGCAACGGCGCGTTGTTCTCGCGCGCGCATGACGACTGCTACACACCAGCGCTTGCTACTGCCGCACATGACGGGCATGCCGACACCGACGCCTTCGCCGCCACCCGCAACTTCCGCGCCACGCGCCGACACCTCACCGCTGAACTTGGATTTGGGACCGGCCTCGCGTTCCTCTCCGCATGGGCAGACTTCCGCGCCAATGCACCGGCTGATGCGCAACTCGATTGGGTGAGCGTGGAATCCGCGCCACTTGATGCAGCCACCATCGAACGTGCGCTCGCGCCATCCACCGCCCCGCTCCTCGCTGAATTGCTCCACGCACTCCCCCCACGCATTCGCGGCATCCATCGTCGCGCATTCGATGGTGGACGCGTGCGCCTCACGCTTCTCTATGGTGATGTGCTTGAGCTGCTGCCTGTCACGGACTTCATCGCCGATTCCTGGCAACTTGATGGTTTCACGCCGGATCGCAATCCGGAAATGTGGTCCGCCGAGACCTTTGCGCAAGTGGTCGCACACGCGCGCGTCGGTACCACCATCGCCGGACGATTCGCACCGCCCCCTGTGCTCGAACGCCTGAAATCACTGGGATTTGAATTCCCCTTCACCAATACATCCCACGTACCCAACGCACACACACCGCTCCACGGCACACTGACACGCACACCCGAGAAGCGCGCCTTCCGCCAACTCCCGCGGTGGTTCTCCATGCCGCTTCCAGTAGCCGCGGCAGACACCCTCCAACCATCCGCCGCGATGCCGACCGCCATCGTCGTCGGTGCCGGCCTCGCGGGCGCCTCCGCCGCGCGCGCACTCGCGGAACGCGGGATCGCCGTGACCGTCATCGATGCCGGTTGCGCTGCTGGCCGCGCCTCCGCCGCCCCACGCGCTGTGCTCGCCCCGTACTTGGCAAGTTGGCAAAGTCCGCAGACACGGGTGGTTGCACATTCATTCATGCTGGCGCGCGCGGTGATGGAACGCGTTGGCGCGCCACTCAATCCGTGCGGATTGCTCCACCCTGTCAACAGTGATGATGAATGGGGCTATGAGCAATCGATCGCCGAGTGGGGATGGCCCACTGAACTGCTCCGCCTCATCAGCGCAGACGAAGCAACCAGCGCCGCTGGAACATCGTTGAGCAATGCAACCAACCCAGAAGGCGCCATCTTCGTCCGCGACGCCGCCACCACGCGCCCAGCGGAAACCGTGCGCGCCCTGCTTGGACATCCCGCCATCACCCTCCACGAACACGCGCCCGTTTCGCGTCTGCGACACACCGATGACGGCTGGCACATTGATACCGAAAGCGGTCGCATCTTCGATGCCAACATCGTGGTGATTGCTACGGCCGGCATCCCCGCCGCCGCGTTGCCTGACATGCCAGAGGCGCTGGCATCCGACGCGCTTCCATCCATCCCGTTCAACGCAACGCGCGGTCAACTGTCAACGCTTGCCTTTGATGATGCGTTTGCCGGCGCAAGTGCCGTGCCCTTTACCGTGGTGAGCGCCAATGGCTTCGCGATGCCGCCCGTCGACGGCGCGCTGTGCGCCGGTGCCACCTATGAGCGCGAACGCCTGACCACCGGACCAACGCCGCACGATGATGCGGTCAATCTGGGCCATATCGAACGCCTGCTCCCCGCTCTCGCTACCTGCACTCCCAATCGGCGCGGCGCATGGGCAGGCATCCGCACCTCCGTCAATGACCACTGCCCCGTGATCGGCCCAGTGATCGCCGACGCGCCATTCCGTGAAGCATTCGCGCGCCTGCCGCACGGACCATTCGCTGCAGCGTGGCCCGAAGCACCGCTACTTCCTGGGCTGTTCGTCACCCTTGCCCATGGTTCACGTGGAACATCGACGGTATTCCTTGCCGCAGAACTCATCGCCGACATGGTGTGCGGAACACCACGCTGCATCACTGATGACTTGCTGCCAGCGGTGCTACCGCAACGATTTCTTGTGCGTGAATTGCGTGTTGGTACGCGCGAGTAGTGGCGCGGGACGCTCGGCGAGTTCACCAGCAATCTCAGCGAACAACGTCGCAGAACACAATCTTCTTGAGCGGCCAGGCGTCAAATTCTTGACGACCTTCAAGCCGCCGCGCAACATCCGGGGATTTTGATCGAAGGTATGCAAGATCTCCGTCAGATGCAACAACAACACCATCGGGATGTGCATCAATCCAAGCCTGAAGATCTTTCGACCCATCAACCGTATCAAGCCATCGACCCAGATACCAATCAATAGTGAGGTTGCGCAATCGATACACAATGATCGGTCGCGTCTCTGCTGCCACTGCTTGTGCTACGGGCCGCGCGCCCATGGCGGTCATTGCAACATCTTCGGCGTGGTGAAATCCAATCCACACAAAGACCATCGCTGCGAAATACACACCAAGCGCTGGCAGCCGTTGCTCACGCATCGGCCACCGCGCCAACATGAACCACGTGGCAGTCATGGCTGGAATCACTGGGAGTGTGAGCCATAGCAGGGTCCATCCAGTGGCCCATGCTGGCGCCGAACCGTTGAGAATCAACACCACCGCAGCGCCCGGAAGCAACAATCCAACGCCCGTCATGGCAATGGCTGTGGTGTGGCGTACATCGGGCGACCTGGTGCCAGCCGGCGCGTCGGCCATCGATCCATCAACCCAGCGCGCCAACATGCCTGCCACCAACATGGCGAGCGGCGGGGCCAATGGCAAGATGTATGTGGGTGACTTGCGACTCAAGATGCTGAACCCCAGGAGCGGAAGAATCACCGCCACCAACAAGAGTGCTCGTTGGTCCCCGGCACGCAAGCACGCCCACGCGCGCGCGAAAGTCATGTTGAACCACGGCAACGTCAGCATGGTGGTGGCAGGAAAGAACCCCGCAAAGAACGTCAAGAACAGTAACCACCACGGGTCGCGCATACTGACGCCGGTAAATCGATCGACGAATTCAAAATTCCATACTTGCAATGCGCGCTCTGGATCGGTTACCCAATAGCCATACGCCACAAATCCCAGCGGCGCGATGGCGAGCGGCAGGCCAACAAGTGGCATCAGGAGACGCAGATCGCGCAGCCGCCCCGCGAGCCCCAGCCACACTGCAACAATGGTGATTGGTGCAAGTAATAGCGGGCCTTTGGTGAGTCCAACCAGCGCAGAACTTGTCCAGAACGCTGCAATCCAACCAAGATGACGGCGGCCATTACTCATGGCGAGCCATGCAGAACAGAGCGCCATCCACCACCACGCGGTCAGCATCGGATCAGTGATCGCCAATCGACCGATGATTTGAAAGAGTGGCATCACTGCAAGCAACCCAACAGCAAGCATCGCCACCAACGCGCCCGCGGTTCGTCGCGCAAATACAAAGAGTGTCAACAGTGTGAGGGTCGACGCAATGGCACTTGGCAGTCGTGGCGAAATGTCTTCGTGCCCGAAAAAGCGAATACTCAGCGCCTGCGCCCAGTACGTGAGCGGCGGCTTAGTGACGTGCAAGCGATCACGCAGTACTGGCTGCAGCCAGTTGCCGTGTTCGGCCATCCATCCACTGACGGCTGCATAGCGACCCTCGTCCGGCGGGAACAAGGAATGATTGCCAAGTGAATGCCAAACCAACATCACCGAAGCCAACACCACGGCCCACTGCGCCCAGCGCGGAGCTTCATGTGGGCGTTCGGTCACTTGCATTCAGTCATTAAAGCCGCTTTCTCCGGGCCGTGCCGACCAGGGGAGCACCGGGTCCTATTCATCTCGACTGACAAGCCGCGCCAGCAACACGGCCGGATAAAGAACCCCAATCAATCCCTCGATCATGGCCAGCGAACGAACCATGGAATTCCCCGGCACGATGTCGCCGAACCCGATGGTTGCCAAGGTGACAAAGCTGAAATACACGCAGTCATTCCAGTTCAGGGCGCCGTGCACTTCCACTGCCGCCATACTGACATGCAGCGCATGCGGGTCCATGGCCAGCATCTGTCGATAGAAGATGGCGCACACCACGCCAAAGAGCAAGAACACCGCCACCCCGCCGTACACGCGATCGCGCACAGTGCGCTTACCAAAGAAAATCACCCGCACCAGCGCCAAGATAATCACTGCGTAGTAGATCACTAGCAACTTCCCGGGCCACAGCATGATTCCTTGCTCACCGGCCAGTGATGGACTGAAGAACGCAGCGGCGTTTGATGCCACCAACAACAAGAACGCCGCGATCACCCACGTGCGGGTGGTCAGGAGCAGTACGCCCAACATCGGGACCGCCGCATACAACATGATGGCGAACGGAGAGACCGCGCCGTCTGCATCGTCGAGCAACCAACTGAAACCCAACAGTAGAAACATCGCCACCATCAATGGCAGGCAGCTTGATCGAACACGATTGATGGTTTGCCGACCATGGTGAACCACACGATGGTGCCACGGCAACACTGACGGTGCTTGTGGTTGTTCAGTCATGACTCACTCTGGCAACCGAACTGGATCAAACCCCCGCAGAAACCACTGGCTGCGCGCCGCGCTCACTGACAAGTACCACCAAGAGATTGGTAACCATCTCCGCCTTCTGCTCCGCGGTGAAGGTGGCGATTCCCTTGGCAGCAATCTGCTCCATGGCCAGTTCCACCATACCAACCGCGCCCTCAACAATCTTCTGCCGAGCGGCCACTACTGCGGTCGCCTGCTGCCGTTGCAACATCGCCGCTGCAATCTCCGGCGCGTAACTCAGGCTAGAAATGCGACTTTCCAGCACTTCCACCCCAGCGCCACGCAGGCGTCCATCAAGTTCATCCTTGAGGCGAAGGCCGATCAGATCGGTGCTGCCGCGAAGACTGGTGCCACCTGGCTCTGGCGAGTCGTAGTGGTAATGGCTGGCCAAATTGCGCAGCGCTGCTTCGCTCTGAATTTCTACGTAACGCTCATAGTTGTCCACTGCAAAGATCGCTTCCGCTGTGTCCACCACGCGCCACACCACCACCGCAGAAATCTCGATTGGGTTGCCATCAAGATCATTGACCTTCAATGGATGCCGAGTACGCACTCCCTCCTGCACCACCTTGCCACCAGCATCGGTCACGTTTGGTGCCTGTTGCGCCCCTGTTTCAAAGGTACGAACCCGCAACGTGATATGCCGCTTGATGGTGAACGGATTGGTCCAGTGCAGCCCAATGGCACGCACTGTCCCGCGGTAGTGACCAAACAACACCAATGCGCGGCTCTCATTGGGATTCACAATGAAGTAGCCACACAGCGAGAGCAAGAACAAGATTCCGCACGGCACCGCAAGAAGGCCTGGCAGCGGTTCCGAGTGCCGCGCGGCGGTGACCACCAACAACACTGCACCACCCAAGAGCGCAATACTGACTGGCGCAAGCAGCCAACCCGAGAAGGGGCGAAATGGACCCTCGTGGAATTTGCCGTCAAGTACAAGGCCCGATGAAGTTGCTGGCGCGTTCGGTTCAACCATGGGTGAATCTCCTAAAGAGAATGGTATCCCTAATAAAGTAGGTAAATGCTCAGAATTACTTGCTAAGCAGTACTGTACAGAATATACTACCAACTTCGTGCCGCCCGATATTGCCGACAAACTCCTGCGCGACCTCAGCCTTGGCACTGCCTGGCTCGTGGTGCTTGCGGCCATCGCGCGTGCGTCAACGCCGATCCACGGGTACGAAATCGCCCGGCAATTGGCGGACGAAGCACCCGAAGGACTCTCCTTCAAGCAAGGCACCTTGTATCCAATGTTGCGCTCCATGGAAGCTGACGGCTTGGTCAAGAGCACACTGGTTGCATCACACGA
>CALQCP020000067.1 GCA_943329105.2 Chitinophaga pinensis
GTCACAACCGAATCACGCTCGCGCGCGTCTCTTCATGAAGGATGTCGGCGCCAGCAAGGAAGCCCTCTACGACGAAGGCGACCAGCGCGACGAAGCCAAGCGCAAGGCTGAGCTTGACACTCCGGTCACCGACTTTGAGTTGAGTGTCCGCAGTCGCAACTGCCTCAAGAAGATGAACATCCGGACGCTGCGCGATCTGTTGATGATCACCAAGCCAGAACTGCTCTCCTACAAGAACTTTGGCGAGACCAGCCTTGTGGAGATTGAGGCCATGCTCACCCAGCGCGGACTTCGCCTCGGCGAAGGTCTTGATCAAGGGTTTGTTGCACGCGCCGCCAAGGAGTACATCGATAGCCTGACCGACCGCGTTGACGCCGGGACCCTTGCCAAGCCAGTCGGCAGCATGGACCTGTCCGTGCGCGCCCGCCGCGCTCTGCAGCTCCTGGGCGTTCAGTCGATCGGGGAGCTTGCTGCTCGCACCGAGGCTGAACTCATGGGCGTCAAGAACTTCGGCCAGAACTCGCTCGACGAGATCAAGCGCAAGCTGGTTGAGATGGGTCTTTCGCTCCGTGAACTGGACTGATTCGTGGGGCACGCTGCGTTGATGCTTGGGCTGATGCCTGGCTGATGCCTAGCTCTGATGCGTAGCGTGCCGCAGTAGCGCGCGCGGCCGATGGCGCAAGAGCGCCCGGCCGCGCGCAAACTCTCCCGCAGGATGCAGGAAAGTGCCGATCCAAGGAAGGTATGGCAAACTTCCCCTCTCGAATTCGACAGCGTCTTCCGCTTGCTGACCTTGCGTCGGCAGCGGTGTGGGCATCCCTCGGCGCCGCGCTGGTGATTCATGGCTGCGCGCCCGATTCGGTAGCAAAGGATCCGACCGCTCCGCGCCGTGTGCTTCCATCGGCACCTGTGGCCGTTAGGTCGGCAGCGCCGGCCGTGCCTGCTGCGCCGGTGGTCGTTGTTGCGCCGGTTGTTCCGGTGTTTGAACAGCGCCCCTCCGTACCGAGCACTGAGCCTGACCTGCGCATCCGCGTGGCCGCTCTGCGTAGCGCCAGTCCAGTGGTTCGCCTCACCAACCCGTCCGGCAAGTTGATGATGCAGGGCGCGGGGCTTCCTCCGCGTGCAGTGCGTACGCCGGTTGATGTTCGTCAAACAGCCAACGGTTGGCGCGTGGTAGAGCTTGCCGGATCGAAGCGGGCGGCAACTCTTGACGTAGCGCTGGTCGGCCCGATTGAATTTCATCCGCCCGCTGGTGTTCACGGAGTGGTGGCGTTCGATGGCACCGACTGGCCGGGGCCGCTGCGTTTGGTGCCAGTGGCGGACGAGCCGGGCGTACCGGGTGCGATTGATGTGGTGATTGATGTCCCACTGGAGCGCTACTTGCCAGGCGTGTTGGCCAAAGAACTGCTGCGTTCGTGGGACTTGGAAGCGTTCAAAGCGCAAGCGATCGCCGCGCGCAGCTTCGCAATTTGCGAACACGCCCATTGGAGTTCGGTGCGTCACTATGACCTGATTGCCGGCGAAGCGAGCCAAGCATGGGTGGGAGTCACCAAAGATCCCAAGCCGCGCGAGGCCGTGCAGGCAACACGTGGCATGGTGCTCAGCTTTGAAGGGCGCGTGGTTCCTTGCTATTACTCAAGTACGTGTGGCGGTACGCCAGCGAACGCGGCGGAATCGCTCACGCGGAATCCCAATCATGGAATCGCGCCGCTCGCTGCCGGAGCGACCAAAGAGGCAGCTCACCGCGATTGTTGTGCTGACGCGCCACGATTCCATTGGCAGCAGTCATTTGCCAACGCCGTCATCTGCGAACGCATTCGCCGTTGGGCAACCGATCAACGCGAGGCGCAAGCGGAACGTGAGGCGCAAGTTGTCCGTGTGGCGCAAGTGGAGCGCGACGGTCGGATACAACCCGCACGCGCGGTGGTACCGGTTGATGGAGCCGCGCTCGGCAAGAACGCGTCGCCACTCAAGGGAACTGCTACCCCGATTACAGTAACTGCGTCGGCATCAGTTACCGCAGCGAAAGCGCTGAAAGTTGAAAGTGTTACTTCGGAGCCATCGGTTGGAGCGCGCGCGCATACGTCGGCGTCGCCATCGCCAGCTGCAGGCGGAACGAGCGTGTCCGCCGCAGTGGGCGTACCGGTGGCGCCGGTGCAACATGCTGCGCCGTTACAACCTGCTGCGCAGGTGCCGGCTCGCAATGGAATTGTGGACATCGCTGATGATGCGCCGCTCTCTGAACTGACAGCGCTGACTGCAATTCGTTCCATCAACATCATCGCCGTGAACGCCGCTGGTCGACCGACGAGTCTTGCCATTCATGATTCCACCGGTCACGTCTTACAGTTGCGCGCAGAAGACTTTCGGCGCGCTGTGAACTACGCCCGCGAGGGCGAACCAACCCCGAAGGACCGTCTGAACAGCAGTCACCTCTTGAAGGTCACCGTGAACGGCACGGAAATCCAGTTCGTCGGGCAGGGTTTCGGCCACGGCGTGGGCATGTGCCAATACGGCGCACAGTCCATGGCTCGATCCGGTTCGAACGCGCTCTTGATCCTGCGAACCTACTATCCGGGTGCAGCGGTCGTGCGTGCGTACTGACCGAAGCGAACTATGTTTACTGGAATCATCGAGCATCAAGGCCGCGTTGTCAGCCTGCGCCCACAAGCATGGGGTGCGCGCTTGGAAATCGACCCCTGCGGATGGGCGCATGTGCCCGCCGGTGGTGATTCAATAGCCATCAATGGATGCTGCCTGACGGTTGTTGCAGCGCCGGGCGCGGGAGGCATGCTTGCCTTTGATGTCATTCCGCAGACGTTGTCGCTCACCACGATTGGAGCGTTAGTGGCGGGTGAAGAAGTGAACTTGGAACACGCTGCGACCGCAGCAACATTGCTCGGTGGGCACATTGTTCAGGGCCATGTGGATGCGGTCGGCGAGGTGCTTGCTGTTTCAACCGCTGGCGGCGAGTGGCGTACCCGGGTGGCCGCGCCCACAGACGTCATGGATCTGGCAGTTGATCGCGGCAGCATTGCCGTTGATGGCGTGAGTCTCACCATCGCCGCCACCGGCAGTGGATGGCTTGAAGTAGCGCTGATTCCGACAACGCTTGCCAAGACGGCGCTCCGCGATCGTCAAGCGGGTAGCCGCGTCAATCTGGAGAGCGATCCGATGGCGAAGATGATTGCTGTGCAGGTGCAGCGAGCGCTGGCGGCGGCCGCGAAACGCCCATGACGCGCGCGATCAATCCCTCGGGGAATGATTGCAATCGCTCCAGTAACCGTTCGCGACTCTGAATCTCAAAGATCCGCGCCTGAGCAATCCGTGATTCGGTGTCCGCCAGTTGCTGCTGCAGCATCAGGAATGAGGCATCGGCAGTGAGTGTTGGATACCGCTCTGCCAAGATGCGAAAAATTCCCTGCGATGCCGCGCCGGCCCGCAATTCGGCAACTGCGCGTTGCACCAATGCCTCATGTGCGGCGCTGGCGCGAGTCACTGCCACCAAGTTGGGAATCAAATCCGCGCGGCGGCGTAACTCAACGTCGACCAGCGATGCGGCGCGCTCCCAGCGAGTTCGCACGCGTACGGCACCGTTGCGCACAATGAAACTCCACATGACGGTAATCAGCATGATCCACACGGCGCCGTTCGCCACGACCGTCAGCACGGTTGCCTGTTCCTCGGTAAATCGAGGTAGCAACTGCCGCACCAATCCCGCCAGTGCCATGCCGGCCGCCAACGCGCATCCCGTACCCAGTACCAGTCCAGTGATAGCCAAGCCACGTGCAATCATGCTGTGCCGTGCTTCGCCGGACAGTGAAATCATGAACACGCCTTCTTCGCCACCGCTGCCAATTTCCAGCGCTTGTCCATCGTTTCGAATGCGTGCATTGCCCATGACCCATGCGGTCGATCCGATTGGTACGGAACTCTCAGTGAAGGTTCGACGGCCGGTGCTACCCGCCACCACGCGGTTCGGTGCTTGCGTGTGATAGAGCGAATCACCACGCGTAGCGGTGCGGCTAAAGGTGTTCTTGTTTGTCCACGAAGCGCCGTTCACGCGAACGATGATCGCGCCCGTTTCGTCGCGCAGGCGCAGATCAACTTCGGCCGCACCGGACGCAACAATGTCGCTCCCAGTGATGATGCGAGTCTGGGTCTTTCCCTTGGAATCTTTATATGTTTGCGTGCGCCGCCACTGTTCACTGACTGACCATGCGTACTGCACGCAGGGTGTCTGGCTCAGCGGGGCGGTCAGTGGATCGTCATGCTCAACGTGACCGCTGGTTTCCACAAGTCCAACAAAGACCCCACGAATCGGCGTGGTTGGAACATCGCGCAAGAGCCGCGCAAAGCGAAGTCGACTCCACCACAGCCAGAAGAACAACAGAGCCACACACCACGCGCCGATCGCAATCGGTGCTGCGTCTGGATCCACTGCCCCCAGCAGTTGGAATTTCACGCAGAGTTCGTCCCTTCGGGCAGTCGTTCAATGACAAGCAGTGTGAGATCATCCGCTTGGTGCACGCTTCCAAATTGCATGTCCACGCGGCGCGCAATCTGCTGCACAAGTGCAGCCGCAGTGGGCGCAGTGCGTACAGCTACAAATTCATCCAAATACCGCTTGGAAGGCAAACGCGCTTGGCGTGAGCCGGAAGGATCGCCGGGGAATGCTTGTTCGAAACCGTCGGAGTAAATCAGTAATCGATCGCCGGGAAGCAATTGGAATTGCACCTCCTCGTAACTCTCGCCCTCAAACACGCCAAGCAGTCCGCCCATTGTTTGTATCAGTTCCGTTTCACCGCTCGCGCGCAGGATGACCGGTGGCGGATGGCCAGCGCCGGCCATGACGGCGTGTCCGGTAGTGGTGTTGATGATGCAGTACACCGCGGTGGCAAAGCGTGTGGTTCTGCCCTGGTGCGTGATCATGTCCGTGTTGATGCGCGCCAGCGCCTCACCGGGCGGAATGATTCGATAGGTTCCGTTGCCCACTTCCTTGGAGGGCAATCCACGGCAAATCACCATCGTCAGCAGGGCTGCCGGAACGCCGTGGCCGACTGCATCGGCGATGAAGACGCCGATGTGTCGTTCGTCAAGGCGTACAACGTCGTAGATATCGCCAGAGACGTAACTGGCTGGTCGCCAGAATGCGTCGGCGCGTACGTCGCCCACTTCGGGGAACGAGCGCGGTAGAAACTCTCGCTGCACTTGCGCTGCAAGTTGTAACTCCTCTTGCATGCGGGAAATTTCACCGCGCAGCCCGCCGGTAAAGCGTGTGGCTATGGCTAATTCTCGGCCCAGGCGCTCAATTTCTGGTTGCCGCCCGATCATCCCGCGCAGTACGGCTGCCACGGTGGTGTCATCAGCGTCAATCGACTCAACCGCTGCTGTTTCGGTGCTGGCGCGGCGTCGTCCGCCATCGTCGATGAGTAGCAGCACTGCGAGATGTGCTTCTTCGGCAGCATCAAGAAGCGCTGACAGTCCCGTGGGGACGTCGCGTGCATCCAAGAGAACAACCAACGCGGTGGTTCCCTCGCTGCAACACGTTTGGACGTCTTGCAATCCATGCCACTCAGCAACCGTTCCGCTTCCGATCAGCGCAGGGAGTTCACGGGCCAGTGCTTGACCACGTTGCTCGCGGCTTGGCGTAGCGCAAATGGCAATACGGACTGGGTGCACACCGTTGCGCGCACGCATGGGTTCCGTCATCGAATGGCCGCCTTGAGTGCGGCTGCATCGATTGGCAATTTCTGCGAGGTCTTGATCTTGAGTTCGTTGGCACGACCAGCACGCAGCTCAATGGCATATTGCGCAGGGGTGACGCTTGAGTAGCGCTTGAGGCGCGCCTCATAGGTTATTTGTGATTCGTCCGCGCCACGCAGCGGCTGTTTGCTCATGGTGTGGATTGCAGTCACGTATCCCATCGGGTCCAGATAGATGATGTCCATGTCAGTGACGCAGTCCTTCATCCAGAATCCACGCATCTCTGAATCAGGGAAGACAAACACCATGCCGCCATCCGTTGGGATGTCGGTGACCGCCCCCAGTCCACGCTGCCGAGTGGGGTCGCTTGAACTCACGGTGAGGCGAAAGGGCGATCCGGCAATGGTGGTATTCCAGGTCCCGCCATCTTTGAGCGCCGAAGAATCGCAGGCAGTGCATGTGACGGCGGTAGCAAGGGCGATGATCGTCAATCGAGGGTGCATGGGCGATTCCTTGGTCAGGGATGAGGGCGCGGCGCGCGCGGCCTGCGCAGGATAGAGCGGGTGATGCGTTCTGCTGTCGGCTTCGCGGTATATTTGTAACCCTATGTCCCGCCTCACTGCTAAGCAGATTCAGACGAAACTCGCCACTCTCGCGGAGTGGACGCGCAGCGGGGCGGTCATTCAGCGCACGTTCACCTTTGAAGACTTTTTACACGCCATGCGCTTTGTGGACAAGGTGGCCGCGGAAGCCGAGCGCGTGCAGCATCACCCCGACATCATGGTGCGGTATTCAAAGGTCACGCTTGCGTTGAGTACCCACGACGCGGGCGGCATCTCTGAGAAGGACTTCGACTTCGCAGCCAGCGCTGATCGAATCTTCGTTGGCGCATGACAGGGCATGGCGGCGCATGGCGGCGCATGTTCAAACATAATCACTGTTCGCCAAGGATCGTGCGCGCGACCCGTGCGCGCGCGGCACGCTCGTCGTCATCGGACTCAATGCCCGATTCTCCAGCGCGGAGGTGTGCGGACTGCAGTTGAATCGTCAGTCGATTGAGCGTGTCGAGCGCTACGTCCGGAATCAATCCCAGGCACACACCAAGGCGCACGCTGGAAAGTTGTTTCATCGCCTCGTCCAGCCCCAGCAATCGGGCTGATCGCAACAGCGATATGCCACGAAAGACACGGTCCTCAAGCAGCGTGCGTTGCCGTTCCAGCAACACGCGTCGTGCTTCACGTTCGTAGGCCACCACGGCAGGAACAATGCGCCCGGCGAATTCTTCGAGCAGACCAGTTTCGGTCACTCCCAGTGTTCGTTGATTGGAAATCTGGAACCAATCGCCAGTCGCTTCGCTGCCTTCGCCGTGGAATCCGCGCACAGCGAGGTGCAGTTCCTTGGCGGCGCGCTTGACCTTCTCAATTTCATTGGTGACGCGCAGTGCGCGCAAGTGCACCATGACGCCGATGCGGATTCCGCATCCCACATTGGTTGGGCACGCAGTCAAATAGCCCCACTTGGGGTGGAACGCAAAGTCAAGGCGGGAGCCGAGTGTGGCGTCCACGCGCACCGCGGCGTCGAATGCCTCGCGGAGCAGGTTGCCGGTACGCAACACTTGAATGCGCACGTGGTCTTCCTCATTCACCATGAGGGAGAAACGCTCGTCAGGAGTCACTGCCACCGCGCGCGGCGAATCACCCTCTGCAAACTGTCGCGAGATCAGGTGTCGTTCCCACAGCAGTTGTCGATCGCGCTTGGGCAGTGCGGCAAGGTCAACCCATGAAAGCGATTCCGCGGCACTTGCACCCACTCGTCCGCCGCCCACAAGCCCAACGGTTGCTTCGTCCGGACCAGCAGCAGCACGCACCGTTTCAAGCACTTCGCGTCGTTGCGGATGAGTGGCGCGTCCAACGAATGGAAATCCGGAAACATTGCGAGCCAGACGAACGCGGCAACTCATCACCACATCGCGGTCGCCAGCCATCATGGCGGTGAGGTCAGTCATAGTGCGCCATCGATTCGGGCGGCAGTGGTCGGTCGCAAATCCTTGATTCGATCGCGCAACTGTGCCGCGCGTTCGTATTGCTCTGCCGAGACGGCGGTTTCTAGTTCGCGCAGCAGTTGTTGCAAGAGCGCGGCGCGTTGGTTGGCATCGTCGGCACGGGCGGGGACGTTGCCAATGTGTTCGGATGCACCGCCATGGGATCGTTCAATCACTGGTCCAACGGTGGAGGCAAACGCGTCGTAACACGCAGGACAGCCAAGCAGTCCGCTGGTCTTGAAGTCATGGAAGGTGTGGCCACACTCGGGGCATGCTGGTCCGCGTGGGCGCGTCACAGCAACTTGCGCAAGTTGACCAAGCAGCTGGTGGATCGGTGCCTGGCCCGGCATTTGAATGCCCGCTGCGCCCGCGTGATCTTCGCACAGGTGCACCTCGTTCATCTGTCCATTGACGATGACGGTGTTGTGCACCACTGCGGGTTTCGCGCAATGATCACAGGGTCTGAACGGGGCTGCCATGATTCCGAGTCTAAGCGGTCAGTGCAGTCCGGATGGCCTTCAATCTCTTGAGTAGCGCAGGGATTTCTGCAAGTGGCTGGATGGTGCCCGCATCGCTCTTCGACTTGGCTGGATCCGGGTGGCATTCCAAGAAGATGGCTTGCACCCCCGCCGAAACCGCCGCGTTTGCCAGAATGCCGGCGCGCTCCGGGCGACCGCTTGTTGCGGTACCGGCGCCGCCCGGCAGCTGCGTGCTGTGCGTGATGTCAAAGCACACCGGCGCACCCAGCGCCATCATGTCGCCAAGACCAATGAAGTCAGTGACCAGGCGGTGGTAACCAAAGAACGTGCCGCGCTCCGTGAGCATGGGCTGCGTGCAGCCACCTTCCGCAAGTTTGGTGAGGACGTTGCGCATCTCTTCCGGAGCCATGAATTGCCCCTTCTTGACATTGACGGGCTTGCCAGTCGCGGCGGCGGCTGCCAGCAGGTCGGTCTGTCGGCACAGGAAGGCGGGCACCTGCAAGAGGTCGACCACGCGCGCCACCGGCTCGGCTTGCGCCGGGTCATGGATATCGGTGGTGACTGGAACGCCGAGTTTTTCGCGCAGGCGCGCCATCTCTTCCATGCCACGCTCCAGTCCAGGTCCGCGATGACCGTGGATGCTGCTTCGGTTGGCCTTGTCGAAGCTTGCCTTGAACACGTAGGGCAGGTCCAAGGCCTGGCATGCATCCCGGACCACCGTGCCGATTCGCTCATTGGTCGCCGAGTCCTCCAAAATGCACGGACCAGCGATAACTAAGAGACGACGAGCGGGCGCGGCAAAGAACTCAGGAAGGACGTTTTTCATGGCAATGGAGGCTCGGAAAGGGTGAGCGGGGGGTGGTCAGGCGTCACAGACGGTGCAGCCCACCGTTCAGAACTTGAAATTACTTGATTCTTACTTCACATGCCGGGTCCTGTATCTGACATTCCGATCGACGGCGCCTCACATTCGGGGCGTCGGCGAGTTTTCAGGAGTCACACCATGAGCCAGTTCCCCGATACCCCCGAGCAATTCAGCACCGCCGTCTATGACTTGGTGCGTCGCCGCCATGGTTCCCGAACCGTGGAATTGGTGACCACCTTGGTACTGACGATCGATGGTCGGCACTTGGGTCTGGAGAACCTGTGGCGCACCGTGCAACGCTCCCCGGAAACATGGCTGGAGACGGTGGAGCATCACATCGATCGCGTTCTTGAAGGCGATCAGATGAGCACCTTGGACATTCCATTTACTGTGGCAAAGAGCCGCATCATGCCGCGCATTCAACCCGGCAACATCTTCCAAACGCTGGACCGTGAGCATGTGGCTCATGTTCAGTGGGTGAATGACACCGTGATCGTCTTCGTCATGGACATGCCGCACTACACGGTTTCCATCAGCACCGAGCAGATGATCCGCTGGGGCGTGACAGCTGACGAGCTTGAAGAAATTGCTCGTGCCAACCTTGATCGCTACGCGCCGAACTTGGATGTCCAAGTGGTTCGTTCGAACGAAGGCGGTCGTGCGGCCATCATCAGTATGCACGACGGCTACGACGCGGCACGCCTCTTGCTTGGCGACCTGCACTCACGCCTTTCGGCGCAGCTGGGAAAGACGTTCTACGTCGCGGCACCGGCGCGCGATATGTTCTTAGCGATGACTGGCGATCCAGAACCGTTCGTCGAGCGCCTCCGCGCCCGCGCTGAGCAGGAGTACCATCGGTTGCCGTATCCAATTTGCGCTGACCTGTTCTTGGTCACCACGGATGGCGTGGCAGGAACGAAGCTCGAAGCGGCTTGAGCAGGTGACATCATGTTTGCGTACTGGCTCGCGTTGAGGCATCACGCCTGCGTACTGGTCTGCATTCGCCTTACGAGGATGGCCGCTGAGCGCGGCCCTATCCTCTCCGGCGAGCGCGGCCAGGTTGCGCGTTTTTGCATCACGCCTGCGTACTGGCCCGCATTCGCCTTACCAGGATGGTCGCTGAGCGCGGCCCTATCCTCTCCGGCGCCTGCGGCCAGATGAAGGTGTTCCACAATCCCTGGCATCCAAGTGCCTTGCCGTGTGCGAGCCCCCGCAGTGAGCACGGGATCCTCGGTAAGCGGCGTGTGAAACTGAGAAGTCCGGCAGTTGGACGTACGCCCCGTGGGTGCCAACCGGACGAACAGATTCGCCCGAGGCTAAGCGGA
>CALQCP020000068.1 GCA_943329105.2 Chitinophaga pinensis
TGGCAGAGGTTGTCAATCTTGGAGCCGGCGCCGATGCGCGTTGCGGCAAACTTGCCACGATCAATCATGGAACCGGAGCCAATCTCTACATCGTCTTCAAGCACCACCGAGCCGAGGTGCGGGATGCGCAACACCGACTTCCCATCAGCGCTGGGGCGGTAGCCAAATCCATCGCCACCGATCACTGAGCTGGCCCCGATGACGCAGCGAGCGCCAACGCTGCATCGCTCGCGGATCACCGCGTTCGCGTGGATGAGTGTTCCACTTCCAATCTGAGCGTCCGGATAGATGACGGCGTTGGCATGAATCGAAACGTCCGTACCGATCACGCAGCGCGCACCAACGACGGCACCGGGTCCAATCCGCGCACCTGCGCCGATGGTGGCGGTTGGATCAATGCGGGCATCCGGCGAAACTCCCAGCGCTGGCAGCGACTCGCCGGGGAAGAACAGGTCCAGCACCGGGATCATTGCCAGATCAGCGTTGTCCACTTCAATGAGGCTGCGGCGCGAGGCATCATGGCCGCGCACTTCAATTCCGCGGGTCACAATCGCAGTGCCGGCGCGTGAATCAGCCCAGCGGTTTGCGTTGAGCAAGTCACCAATGAAGGTGAGTTCGTCGGTGCCTGCATCAATCACGGTGCCCAGCCCGCGCACGGGGCGGTCTCCGGGTCCAACCAGTGTGCCGCGCACCAATTCGGCGATCGATCCCGAAGTGTGCAGGACGTTCGTCATGGCTTCGGTGCAGCGTGTGGCGCAGCGATGGCAGCCGGCGGAGCACCGCCGCGCGATTTAAACTCAGCGTTCGCTTTAGCGATCACGGCGTCGGTGATATCGAGCTCATTGTCTGCAAAGAGAATGCGGCGCATGGCAAGTTGCTGCCGAGTAGCCGTGAATCCCGCTGGTTCGATCGGCGGGATCGAATCGTTGATGATCACGTAGTCAATCTTGCCTTCTTTAGCCACTGCGGCAGCCGCTTCGCGCACCTTGATGTACAGCGAGCGCATGCCACTGGCGCGCTCTGCTTCCACCTTCAATTGGCCAAACTGATCCTGTGCGCTCATCGTGCCGATGGCGCCTTCCACTTTCTTCAGCGTGTCGTTGTAGGGCGGGGTGCCAGGCTTGTAGCTCTCCAGCTCAGCATTGAGGTCCTGCAGTTCCCGGCTCATGCGGTCCTTCTCGCCAACCATCTTTTCGCCAAGCGTCTTGATGGCAGCTTCAATGGACTTTTGTTCATCAAGCGCCGTGAAGATGCGTTCCACATCAACACTGGCAACGCGGGAAGGGCGGTCGGGGAATGCAGTGGCGGCGACAAGCACGGCTACGGCAATGCCAAGGGCGATCGTGGTATTTCTCATGGTAGTTGTCATGAAACTGAAACCGTCGGGGTGTTCATGTCGGGGTGAATTTACTTGGCTGCAGGCGCAGGCGCAGGAGCTGGCGCGGCACCCGGAGCTGCCGCTGGAGCGGCTGCATCGCCCGTGGTCGGTTTGGAAGTGGCGCCGCGCGCGTTGTTCATGCGCACGACGAGTTGGTCAGTGACATCGATGGACTTTGCTGCAAAGAGGACGCGGCGGCGGACGATTTGCTCTTGCGCCTGTGACTCAAGCGGCACTTTAGAATCGCGCTGCAACTGAATGTCGGTGACGCCGTCGTTGACCAAGATGACGTCCCAGCCCTCCGCGTCGGCCAGCTTTTGACTCTCCGACCGAACATTGCGGTACATGCTTTGCCACATCAGGGCGCGCTCACGATCAACCTCGATCTTCTTAATCTTTTCCCACTGCTCCATTTGCAGCTGTTCGAATGCCAGTTTGTCACGAATTCCCATCCGCTCTTGATCGTTGGCGGCGGTCTCCATGGTCTTGGCCAATTCCTCAACGGACTTTCGCTTGGCGGTGAATTCGTCTTGGACCTTTTTGCCAAGTGCGGTGATCTGCACTTCCCAATCGCTGCGCTCATTGAGGCGCTCGATCACTTTGACCAGGTCCACGGTGGCGACGCGGGTGGGTGCGGGGGCCATGCGTGCGGAGGCGCCGGCGTTGTACGAGACGGCGGTCACCATTGCCCCAGCAATTGCTGCGACGAAGATGCCTGCAAAGGTCCGTTGGTTGCTCATCCCGGCAGTGTACGCAGCCGCCGCCACCGATGGCAGGGTGTCAGAAGGGCAGATCGATCGTGAAACTGAATACCTGTTCCTCGTCATTTTGCTGCTTCAGCACGGGGTAGGCAAAGTCGAGGGCAATGGGCGCCTGTCCGAACTGTGGAATGAAGATTCGTAGGCCCGCGCCAACGCCCACGCGGTACTCCGCGAGCCAGGCGTCATCGTTCACGGTTCCGCTATCAACGAAGGTGACAACGGATAGGAATTCGCCCATGATCGGGATTTCGTATTGGGCTCCCGCAAAGAACAGGAAGTTGCCGCCGATGGGCACATTGGTGTCTTGCGTGGTGAACGTGGCAGGGGGGTTGCTGCCGATGATCCGATTGGACTTCGGGCTCACAGTACGGAACGCAAAGCCGCGCAGCGTTCGCCCGCCGAGGTACCAGCGTTCATACACAGGGGCATCCGTTGAGAAGATGTATGCAGCCTGCGTCCGCAGACGTAGAACTTGTTTACGCCCCAGAAAGTCTTCGTAGGTTGTGAAGAACTGCGTGAGGTTGATGCCCACCTGTGGATACGCGTAGTCGCCGCCAAAGATGCCGTGGTATCCGGTTTGCAACTCCAACTGTGAACCACGCCCCGGGTGACTGGGATTGTCCACTTCTGTGCGCGTGAGCTCCGCAAGAACAGCACTGTTGTAACTTGGCCCGCGCTGTTCCCACACCTCCACCGGGGTGTTGTTCTCGAAGTCAGTCAGTGTGACACTCTCTACCCGGGGATTGACGGAGAATGACCAAAAATCACCAATGCGCGTACTGATTCCAAAGAGCAAGCTGGCACGATCTTCCAGGTAACTGTCAAAGAAACGAGTGCGGTAATTGAGCGCGGTGTTGCCACCCCAATCGCTATCCAACAGGTGCGGATCACCGATCGAGACGTTGTAGTTACTCACTTCAATACCCGGCGCGATAGCCAGGTTGAAGGTCTGTCCGGCGCCGCGGAAGGAGCGACCGCCGGTGAATTCATCAAAGGTATTGGGCGTATCAGCCAGGTCGAAGTTCTGCTGCTTGAGCGAGATCTCCCCGAACAAGCCGGAGTCGGTGCCTGCACCAACACCAAAGTTCACGGAGCCGGTTTGCTTCTCCTTGATATCCACCAAGACATCGCGAGTGCCCTTGTCATCGGCATCCGGTGCCTGTGGCGTCACCCGTGGCTCGCGGAACAAGCCGGAGCGGTCGAGCCGCTTCTCGGTGTTCTTGATTTCACGCCCGTCCATCGGTCGACCGGGTTGGAAACGAACGAGTCGGCGTGCCACTTTGTCACGCGTGACATAGTTGCCTTGAATCTCTACCAAGCCAGTTGCATAGGCACCGCCTTCGCGAATGTTGAGAAGGAGGTCAACCTCGGGCTCCTCGCCAACGCGCACCCAACTGTCACCAACGCGGGCATCGATGTAGCCCATTACTTGGTACGCCTGCACAATGGCCGCTTTGGTCTTGTCAATCAGGTTGCGCTGAAAAGGATCGCCGCGTTGGATGACGGCAAGATTGCTAATCTGCTCCCGCGTCATGATTGTGGGCGGGTTGCCGGCTTCGCCCTTCACAACTAGGTTTCGTAGCCGGTATTGGCGTCCTTCTGCAATCACAAAGACAATCTTTGCTTCGCGCTGATCGGAACTCAATTCAATGCGTCGATCAACGCGGATGTCAACGTGCCCGCGGTCTTTGTAGTAGCGGTCAATGGTGGCAACATCTTCCACCAAGAGGTCTTCTTCAAGTTCACCTTTACGGAATAGGAATATCCATGGCTTCGTCTTGATCTGCGCCTCAAGTTGTTCGGAAGCAAATGCCTGGTTGCCAACAAACTCGATCTCGCGAATACGTACGCGCGGTCCTTCGATGATTTGGAAGAGGAGCAACCCTTGGTCAAGTTTGCTCTCGTCCACCTTCACGTCAACCAGGTAGTTGCCGCGCCCCTTGTACATCTCTTTGATTCGGAACACCGATTGCTCCAGCAAGAAGTCATCGCGTGGCGCGCCGGTGGCCAGCGGCACGGCCTTGCGCAACTCCTGATCGGTGATCACATAGTTGCCGGCGAAGTCAATGCTGTTGACGATCTGCTGCTCTTCGGCGGTGTAGGAAACTTCGACGCTCCCGTCGGGAAGGATGGTGGCATCCGCCGAGACCTGTCCAAATCGACCCAGTCGGTACAAGGTAGAGACGTCATTCTTGACCACCTTGGAATCGAAGGGCTGCCCGGCGGCGATACGCAGGTTGTTGCGGATCTCTTGTTCAGTTGCCAACTTCTTTCCGCGGATCACCACCTTGATGGATGACACCGGTCGGTCCGCCAGCGTTTCGTCTTCAAGATCAAGCGCCCACGCGCGCGCGCTTCCTAAGAAGGCAATGCAGGCGATCAGCGTCACCAGTAGGGCGCTGCGCAGGACGTCGCCGAGGTGCCCGGGACGGGATGTCCGGCGGGGAGTTCGTGTACCGAGGCGATCCATGCTCGATCTGCGAGGATAGTCGCGCCGCAATGTCTTCGGCTACCCTCTCCCGAATCATGAGCACTGCCAATCTTGCCCGTACACCCTTCCATCACTGGAGCGCCGAGCGCGGGGCTCGCTTTGTGGATTTCACGGGCTGGGAGATGCCCATGTCGTACGGCTCCATCATTGACGAGCACCACGCGTGCCGGTCGGGTGCCGCGTTCTTTGATGTCAGCCACATGGGTCGATTGCGCATCACTGGTCGGCATGCCCGCAAGTTCCTTGACCGTGTTTGCACCCGGCAGATCATGGGTATGGAGCGTGGCACGGTGCGCTATTCGCTGGTCTGCAACGAGCGGGGCGGGGTGCGTGATGACGTCTTAGTTTATTGCTACGAGGAAGACGACTACATGATGGTGGTCAATGCCTCAAACCGCCTGAAGATTCTCGACTGGTTCGGGTCGATCAAGGCGCGTGAGAACATGACATTCCAAATGGAAGATGTCACCGCAGACACCGCGATGGCTGCCATTCAGGGGCCAAAGGTCATTGACATCGTGGGAACGTTCAGCCGCGAAATTCCCACGCTGAAGCGTTACCGATTCGCTGAAAAGAGCCTGATGATTGCCAAGCTCACCGTGAGCCGCACCGGTTACACGGGCGAGGACGGCGTAGAAATAGTGATGGGATCAACGGTCGCCAAGTTTGTTCTGCCGATGCTCTTGCGTGAAAAAGAGGGCGTGACGGCCATGGTGCGGCCGGCAGGCTTGGGCGCGCGGGATTCGCTGCGCACGGAGGCATCAATGCCTCTGTATGGCCATGAAATTACCGAAGAAATCGACCCGCTGAGCGCAGGTCTCGGTTTTGCGGTCAAGCTTGACAAGGGTGATGTGGATACGCGCGAAGGTCGTTTCATTGGCCAAGAGGCTTTGTTGAAGATCAAGGCTGATGGCGTGCAGAACAGCCTGGTTGGCTTTGAAGTGGAGGGTCGTCGCTCCGCGCGCCAAGGGATGCTGCTCTATCAGGGTGGCAAGCACGTTGGGCACGTGTCCAGCGGCTGCCTCAGTCCCACGCTCGACAAGGTCATTGCCATGGGCTACGTGCCCGCAGCAATGAGCGCGGTTGGTACGGAATTTGAACTTGATCTTGGCAAGGTGAAGACCACGGCAAAGGTCGTCAAGATGCCGTTCTACAACCCGGTGCGCACGAAGACGGCTTAAGCGCCGATGTAAACGCGGTCACGTGATTTGATGACCACGCTGTTACGCGGTCAGGTGATTACACGCTCATGCGTTCACGGGATCACCAAGCTCACGCGCTCACCGGATCACAAGCTCACGCGTTCACCCGATCACACTATCTCATACTCACACGCTCTGACTGTCACGCACCCGGTGCTTGCTTGCGCTTGCGACCTGGTCGAGCCTTCTCGGTGCTCTCCACTGGCATGTTCTCGCGGAAGAATCGGCTTGGCTTGGGATCAGTGAGTTGCCCATGCAACTTCTTGAGGGCCTCGACTTCAATCTGCCGGACGCGCTCGCGCGTGAGTCCAACCTCCAGGCCAATTTGCTTGAGCGTCAGTGGTTCCTTGCCCTCAAGACCGAAACGCAGGCGCAGAACGCGTGCATCCCGTTCGTCGATGGAATCAAGGAGCTTGAGGATGGTGGAGAAGTCTTCCTTGCGCTCAACATCGTGCTCGGGAGCAGTGTTGCGCGTGTCTTCAAAGATGTCGCCGAGGTGAGCTCCCTCGCCGTCTTCGCCGGTGGGTGACTGGCTGGGGGCGTGGTACGCCTTGACGGCGCGACGGACGATCAGAAGCTTCTTCACTGGAAGCCCCATCGCCGTTGCCAACTCTTGCAAGGTGGGTTGGCGACCGAGGCTCTCTTCAAGCTTTCGGTTGGTGTGCTTCCAGCGCGCAATCAATTCCACCATATAGGCGGGAATGTGAATGGGCTGTACTGCGTTGATTAGGGTGCGCTTGATGGCCTGCTTGATCCACCAACTGGCGTAGGTGCTGAAGCGGGCACCTTGCGCGGGGTCAAACCCTTCAACGGCCTTGATGAGGCCGATGTTGCCCTCTTCGATGAGGTCGGAGAGTGGCAGGCCGCGGTGGGCGTAGTTCTTGGAGATGGAGATCACTAGGCGAAGATTCGCCTTGATCATCCGATCCTTGGAGTTCAGGCACTCATCGTTGATGATGCGCCAACCCAACACCTTTTCCTCGTCGGGAGTAAGGAGTCGTTCCTCCTTGATTTCTCGGAGGTAGAGCTGAAGTTCGTTTTGGACACTGGTTCGCGCCATACACCCTCGCGATCAGCAAAGCCAGATCATGAGCCACACGCTCATGCTGGATTCTGCATCGTACGCAACCCATCGACAATCGCAAGGGTCGTCTTTGGAACAAGTCAATATGAATGTCAAACTCTTTTGGGAGTTTCACATATGCACGAGCCAGATCCCAACAACCCCGATCACGATTCCCCGCATCCTTCGGAGGGCGGGGAACCCGGCCACCCCAGTGACCGAAAATCACCATCTCCAGATCTTGCAAACGCTGATTCATCTCACTCAAGCCGTGCCGATGACACCGCTGCCGGCCCGGAGGCGGACCTCACGGAGACCCTCAGATCGTGGCCGATCGGCGGCAATCGCCCGACGGTTCGGATGATCCGAACCGCCACCGGAGAGCGTGCTGTTCAGGTTCGGTTAGAACTGGGAATTTTGCAATTGGCCCTGAACGGACGTCCGGACGGGCGCCGCCCCCACGGCGCGGACTCCCTGTTGGACTGGCACATCGCCCGATTGGAGGCACACCGCCAACGCGCGGGGAGCGATGAGGGCATGCACCTCACCTCAAAGGAGTGCGATGCCTTGCGCGACGAGGGGGTGCAGGTCTATCACCGCTACGTGGCGCTCTTTGCCCTTGAGGAGTACGAAGCCGTGGTGCGAGACACCGGGCGCAACCTGCGCATGTTTGACCTGTGCCGTGACTTTGGCGCTAGCCAGGGCGATCGCACGGTGCTGGAACAGTTCCGGCCATTTGTGGTGATGATGCGAGCGCGTGCCGAGGCAGCCATTGGTATCGCAGGCGGTGACGCGCGACAAGCGTTGTTGGCGGTGGAGCGAGCGCTTGCTGAATTGCGTACGCACTTTGATGACAACGGACCGATGGGCGGGTTCGAACAATCCAGCGAAGTGACGTTGCTGCGAGGGATGCGCGATGCGTTGGTGCCGCGCTTACCAACAAGCCAACGCTCCGAATTGGAAGAACGATTGCGCCGCGCCGTGAACGCTGAGAACTTTGAGCTTGCGGCCATCCTGCGCGATGAGTTGCGGGCGCTGGACCATTGAGGTTGATGGAGGTTGGAAGTGCCTGTCACCCGTGCAGCGCGTGACTTGCGCCCATTGAACGCTCACTCATGTCGCGCGGCAACTTCAAGCATGCTTGCTGCAAACGCCGGGCCACCCAGCGCTGGGTCGACGGCCTTGAGTCGAGCAACCTTTGGAGCAATTGCTTCGGTCGATCGACTCACTCGGTCAAGAATTTGTAGGCGGCGCGTTTGGCATAACCACCACGCGGGCGACTGTTCTGGCACTGCCCGAGACACCTGTTCATAGAGTGCAAACGCCTCAGCGAGCGCAGCGCCTCCGCCGATTCCCCACAGTGATTCAGCGAGGGCAAGCGTGAGGTCGGCGCGATCTCCGCGCGCAGCAATGGCGCGTCGTGCGGCAGCCTGTGCCGAGTCATGCATGCGGGCAACAATGAATGCGCGCGCGAGAATCTCATCACGTTCAGGGGTCGGAGCGGCTAGGTGCATAGTGGCATCGGCCAGTCGCGCGACGCGCGCAATCTGTTGTTCGTCAACCGCCGCGGCGGCAACACTGCCTAGGTCAGCAGCGGACATGCGGCGTAAGACGCGCGCTGCGGCATCGGCCGTGCTGTTGGGATCCGCTGCCGTTGCTTCGGCCACGGTGCGGTCCATCTCAATGGACCGTGTGGCCAGCACCAATGCCCGAATACGTTCTTCAAGCAGGCGTTGTCGAACCGCTTCGGGGAGCACAATTCCTGGCAGTGGGCGCGCGCGGTCCAGCACTTCGATGGCTGCATCAGCGCGCACTTCGTCATTGAGTGCATCGGCGGCTGCAATGGCTAAGTCAGCACGCAATGCGGGGTCAGTCACGCCGGAACGATCGGCACGATCAAGGCCGTCGAGTGCAAGGGCCGCGCGCCGCGCTGGCGATTCGCGCGATTCCACCGCAGTGTCACTGGAGAGCACCAGCGCCGACTGTTCAACTCGCCACGCCGCATGATCTGGGTGATCTGGGAATCGAGCGACGGCAGTGGCAAGAACGCGTGCAAACAGCACGGAATCGCCAGTTCCGCGGGCCGCGGCAACCGCTGCATCAATGGCATGACGTGAGACCGGCTCCGAGGGATATGCCTGCGCAAACTCCAGGAGCGCCGTGGCGCCCTCGGACGGATGGCCCAAGAGAAGTTCCGCGCGACCGAGTTCAAGCATGGCAAGTGTGCGCACGCCTGCGTCAAGAGCCGGGTCAGCAAGCGCGGCGCGAAGCAGTGCCGTGCCGGCCGCGCGACCATCACTACTACTGCTCGCCGCCAACGCGCGCGCTACACGCACCACCGGGTCGTCCATGCTACCCGCATGTTGCGCGATCCGCGCCAGCGCTGCCGCGCGAACAGCGGTGCGGCGCGCGGGTGGAGTGGCTGCAACGGCGTCGAGCCATCCACGCCACGCGGGCGCCGGGCCGGGCGCACCAGGCGTTGCAGTGCTGGTGGCATCCGCTGCCGCGGCGCGAGCGAGCCGAAAGTCCAGGTCACCAAGCAGGAGGCGTGAGTCATCGTCAAGTGAAGCGCTGTATCGCGCGCGGAGTGCGTCGAGCGCGCGGCGACGGCCACTGGCGTTTGCTGCTGCGTTCTCTGCAAGCGCAGTGATGGCAAGGACGCGGAACACCGGTTCTGCAGTTGGGTTGGCAGCAAGGGGCGCCAGTACGCCGTCTGCCTCGGCGTGGCGACCGATACGCGCTAAACCAAGGCCGCAACACGCATCGGCAAGGGTGCGCGCGTTGCCGGAAAGTGCGCCGCGCATGGCGGCGAGGCGCGTGGCGGCGCTCTCAACGATCGCTGGTGCATCCGTTTCTGGAAGTGCCCCGGACCAACCAGCAAGCACTGCGGCGCACGCGCGGATCAGTGGAATTCGTTGCGCAAGTTCCACCGAATCAAGTCGGGTGGCCAGCTCCGGAGTGACCGTACCCGCGGCAATCGCTGCGCGTGCCGATCGTTCAGCGGCGCGCGTCCACGTCAGTGCGTTGCGCAGCAGTGCGGTGCAGCGTTCGCGCTGTTCGGGTGTTGGAATACCAACGATGGTTGCCACGCCGCAGCCATCAATGGCGAGGCCAAGTGTGATGGCGTCTTCCGCTGCATCAGCAAGCCATGCAGCGCAGCGCGGATCGTCTGACTCAAGGAGTGGTGTGCGTAAGCGTTCCAGGCGGGTCCATGCCGCGGTTGCCGCGACCGATGTGGTGTACGGTCGACGTGCCTCGGCGCGGGCGACTTCCGTTGCGGCGGCCAGCGCATCAATGCCTTCCGGCGCGGGCGCCTGTGCAACCAGTGCAGCCACCGTCATCCCGATGGCGATCACGGCGTGTTCCCCACCACTGTGGCGCGTGGCTCAAACCCAACGTTTCGGAAACCTGCAGCCACGGCAGCGTCAAGCACTTCCACTGCAATCTCCCA
>CALQCP020000069.1 GCA_943329105.2 Chitinophaga pinensis
ACGTTCGTCACACCTCCGTTTGCTGGGTATGTCAGCGGTCACAGCACCTACAGCCGCGCCGCTGCGGAGACCCTCACTACGCTGACCGGTGATGCGTTCTTCCCAGGTGGCGTTGGTGAATACCTGTGCCTTCGTAACCAATTCCTGGTGTTTGAAGAGGGCCCGAGCGTCGATGTGCGCCTGCAGTGGGCCACCTACCGCGACGCTGCCGAGCAGAGTGGTTTAAGCCGCATTTGGGGTGGAATTCATCCGCCCTTTGATGACATGCCTGGGCGTGCCATTGGCAAGCAAGTTGCGAGCCGTGCATGGGCACGTGCGCGGCAACTGTGGAACACTCCAGCGTCATGCGACGCGGACCTGGACGGCAGTGGTAATACCGGTGGTGAAGACCTCGGCATACTGCTTGCCGCTTGGGGACCCGTGCTCGATCATCCGGCTGCGGATCTCAATGGTGACGGCGTGGTCAGCGGTGCCGATCTTGGGCTCATGCTCGCGGCATGGGGGCCCTGCATTCACTAACACGCCTCAGCGCAATTCGCGCGGCAGTGCAATGGTGGCATCGATGGCAACCTGCTTGAAGTGTTCAGGCAGCGGACACGTCACCGTGACTGGGGCGCCGGTTGTTGGATGCGCAAATGTCAAGGTGAGTGCGTGCAATGCAAGTGGCTGCATGGCGCGACCCTTGGGCGGCCGACTGGTGATGGGCGGCAGATCCACTCGATAAACCGATTCGCCAACCACTGGGCAGCCAAGTTCCGCCATGTGCGCGCGGATCTGGTGCAGGCGACCGGTTTCGATTTCTACATCTAAGAGTGTGCGCCGATGTCCGGAGCCGAGTGACTTCCAACGCGTGATGGCGGGTCGACCGCCGCCGCGATGATCGACCAGTGAAATCTTCATGTCGCCGCGGCGCACTTCGTCAAGGGGAAGTTCAATGCTTCCTTCCGGGCGCGGTGGCTTGCCTTCCACAATGGTCATGTAGCGCTTACGAACGGTCCGCGCGGCAAACTGCGCACGCAAGGCGTCGTAGGCGCTGGCTTCCAAAGCAATGATGATCGCTCCGCTTGAATCTCGGTCAAGGCGATGCACCAATCCAAAGTCGCGCGCGGTGCCGAGTGAACTTGCAAACGCTCCCCAGCGCGCAAAGATTCCATTCATGAGGCTGTCGTCGCGGTGCCCAAGGCCTGGTTCGCTGACTACGCCCGCAGGCTTGGCGATGACAAGGAAGCCAGCATCTTCGTAGAGGACATCAAACTGGACCGCGGGATTTGGGATGGGCTGCGTCATGGCTTCGTATGATCGCGATGGTAGCTCGTTGTGAAGGCCGTGTATGTCGCATGCAGACCCAACCATCCTCCTGAGTTTCGATGTCGAGGAGTTTGACGCCCCGATTTCCCGGGGGCGGGCTATGTCGATGGCGGAGCAGATGGAGCAGGGTGGTCGCGGACAAGAACGCACGCTTTCCCTGCTTGATGGACTTCAGGTCCCGACCACCATGTTTACGACCGCCAACTTTGCAGAGTGGCATCCGGGGCTACTGACTCGCGCGGCGCGGAGCCATGAAATTGCAAGCCACGCGCGCTGGCACGCCAGTTTCGGCGTGGATGATCTGTCCACCAGCCGCGCCATCTTGCGCGCGGCAAGCGCTCAGGAAGTACTGGGGTTTCGTCGGCCCCGCCTGCAGTACACGGACCCAGGCGCCATTGCCGCGGCGGGCTATGCGTATGACAGTTCGGTAAACCCGATCTGGCTACCGGGTCGATACAGCAACCGTTCACTGCCGCGCGTTCCGTATCGGGTGGGCGGCATTCTTGAAGTTCCCATCTCCACCACTCCGGGACTTCGGCTGCCGCTGTTTTGGCTGGCATGGAAGAACCTACCGATGCCCATCGTGCGCGACGCGTGTGAGCGCTGCCTTGCTGCGGACGGCGTATTGAATCTGTTCTGGCACCCCTGGGAATTCATCGATCTGCGCGGCGCGGGATTGCCGCTACACATGCGCCGGATAGATGGCGAACGCATGTGCGATCGATTTGCGGCGTTCGTTGATTGGCTGCGATCGCGGGGGCGCTTTGCGACATTCACGGAGTGGATGGGGCGCGGGATATGATTCCGTGATGCAACAAGTGTTGAAGGGATTCATGGTGGTGCTGATGGCGATGTTCATCAGTACCAACGCAGGCGCGACATCTACATCATTGCCTCTGCAAGTGCAAAGTGCGCAAGCGGCCGAGAGTGATCCGCGGATTGCAGCCATTGCCCGTGACAACCAGGAAGCAGCCAGCGAAACAGCGCGAGTGCGCGCTGCGCAGGAACATGTCAGCGAAGTGGTTGGCAATCTCAAGGTTGCCATCAAGGAACTGCGTGCTATCAAGGAGTCCGACGAACGGCGGGTTCTACTCGCGGGAAGTGGATCCGACCCGATCACCGAGGTACTGCTACGACATCGCGATTCGCTGCCGCCGCTAGCGAATCAGCGTCGTGATTTAGAAGCAGCGCGGACCGGGGCTGCAACGGCAGAGATCGAACGGCTGGACGCAGCGGAAGATCTTGCCAGTGCGGAACGAACCGATGAGGCTGCGGAGGCATTGATCGCCGATCAACCAACCGGGCATACCACTGCCGCGGAATTGGCGCCGCTCTTTCGTCAGCGTGCTGACCAGTACCTCCGACCACTGGTTTCGGCACTCACTTCGTACTCCGCGATCCTTGCGGAGGAAGTGGTGGTTCGTAGCGAATACACGGAACTTCTTGAGCAGTATCGGAACATCATTGATACGCACTTGTTGTGGCTACCCGATATGCCCGTGATTGGTGAGCGAGATGTGCGCGGGGTAACCGCGCATGTCGGTCGCTATGCAACCCGACCCTTCTGGGGCGCTATCGGTGAGGACCTCGTTGATAGCTTTCGATTCCGTCCATTCCGATGGATTGGCGGTGCGGTGCTGGTACTGGCATTGGCATTGATTCGTGGGCGTGGTTTCCGATTCATCTCCAAAACGCCGTTGCCTGGCAGTTCCACCGAAGCGGGGTTAATCAATATTGCCAGCGCGGTGCTTGAATCGGTGATCTTGGCTGCGCCGATTCCGCTTGCACTGCAGTTTGCTGGGTTGTTGATCGAATCCACACCGGCTGCAGCCACCGCGGCGCCGTTTGGTTCCGCCATGCATTCGGTCGCTGGATACGCATTCCTGATTTCGTTTGCACTGGCACTTTCAGCGCACGGTGGAGCGGGTGAGCGGCAACTTGGCTGGTCGCTGTCAACGATGACCTCCATTCGGCGCGCGATGTTGGCACTTGCTGCAGGATTTCTGCCAGCGATCTTTGTTGCCCAAGCCAGCTTGAATATGGACGGTATTGCCGGCAGCGAGGAGATTGCACGGTGGGCGGTGATTGTGGCGCTCTTGGTATTGACCGCTGTTTCTGCACGCATCTTTCGGCCGTCGCATGGGGTGTTCTCTGGGGTGATTACGGCAAATCCAACTGGTTTGATTTCCATACTGCGGCCAGTGTGGTACTCCGTTTGCGCACTCCTGCCGGCAGTGTTGGCGTTAGGTGCGGCGGCCGGTTATGTCATTACTGCCATCACCGTGATCGAGAACATTGCGCGGAGTTACTGGGTGATATTGCTTCTTGCCGTCGGCATCTCCGCGCTCGGGCGCATTGGGGGTGCGGCGCTTGATCGGTTTGACCTTGCTGGCCAGTTGGAAGCGCGCGAAGAGGCGCGCTTTGAAGATCAGCTGCGGAGCTTTGGCAGGCTGCTCTTGGCGTTTGTCACCGTCGCTGGATTGGCATGGGCATGGAATGACTTGATTCCGGCGTTTGGAATTGTGAGCAACATGGCAGTGTGGACGGTGGCTGCGGGCGAAGGAAGCGCGCGCGTGCCCGTGACTGTCCGCGACGCTGTGTTCTGCGTGGCCACCGTGGTGGTGACCATGTCGCTGGTGCGGGACTTGCCAGGAATCATCAACATCGTGATTCTTCGGCGCTTTCCGATTGATCGCAGTGCGCGCTACGCGTTGGTTGCGCTCGGCAGGTATTTGATTGTGGTCACTGGAATCATCGTGGCGCTCGCGTGCTTGCGTATTCGTTGGAACGATGTGCAATGGCTTGCAGCAGCAGTGACCGTTGGACTTGGATTTGGTTTGCAGGAGATCTTTGCAAACTTCGTCTCTGGTCTCATTCTGCTGGCGGAGCGACCGGTACGGATTGGTGACTTGGTAACCATTGACGGCATTTCTGGTCGCGTGTCTCGCATTGCCGCCCGCGCCACCACGATCGTTGACTTTGACAACAAGGATGTGATCATTCCGAACAAGCAACTGATTACTGGCAAGATCACCAACTGGACGCTGCAAGAGTCAAGCGTGCGCGTCACCATTCGGGTTTCTGTTGAGGCCGATGCTGATCTTGATTCGGCAGTCGCCGGACTGCGTGAAGCGGCGGCTGGCTCTGCTAGCGTCATTGCTAATCCTGGTCCGGAGGTTCTGTTGGTTGGATTTACTTCTGGGTCTGCCGATATTGATGTCTCCATCTATGTAGCGCGTCCGGGGGATCTGCAGCCCGCGCGCCATGATTTGGTGGGACGAAGCAAGCGAATCTTGGCTGAACGGGGCATTGCTATTGCCATTCCACAAATGGACGTTCATGTGCGCGGTGCACCATCATTCAATGCCAATGCGCCGCAGGGCGCTCGCTGATTGTCTATCGATAAAGAAACCCACATGACCATACAAACCACCCCACGCAACTTTGGAACGTCAGCTCGCCTGCAGCCCTTTGGGGAGAGTGTGTTCGCCACCATTTCAAGACTCGCCGCGCAACATGGCGCAGTGAATTTGGGGCAGGGTTTCCCCAACTTTGATGGTCCGCCGTTCGTCAAGGATGCCGGCATGCGTGCTATCAAGGATGGATTTGGTCAGTACGCGCGGACCTTTGGTGTGCCGGAACTCAACGCAGCCGTGGCGGCTCGCTTTCGGGCCACCAGCGGCATTGAAGTTGCTCCCGACGCGGAGGTCACAGTCACCAGCGGTTGCACGGAGGCGATTGCTGCCGTCATGCTTGGGCTCATTAATCCGGGTGACGAAGTGGTGCTGGTGGAACCATTTTATGACTCGTATGCGGCGTGCGTGGCAATGGCAGGTGGAACCGTCCGCGCCATCCGTTTGCGCGCGCCGGAATTTGCATTTCCGATTGATGAACTCCGCCGCGTCGTTGGGCCACAAACCAAGGCGATTTTGATCAATAGCCCTCACAATCCGCTTGGTCGAGTGCTGACGCGCTCCGAACTGGAAGGCATCGCCGCGGTGGCACGGGCCGCCGATTGCTTGGTGTTCTCTGACGAGGTGTACGAGGAGATTTGGTTTGGCGAGCCGCCGGTTTCTATTTCCACGCTGCCAGGAATGCGCGAACGCACCGTGGTGATGTCAAGCCTTGGCAAGACCTTCAGTCTGACCGGTTGGAAGATTGGTTGGACCATCGCGCCTCCCAACCTGACGGCCGGCATTCGTGCCGCGCATCAATTCCTGACATTCTGCAGCGCCACTCCACTGCAGCGCGCTGCGGTTGATGCATTGCAAGCCCCGCGTTCGTACTACGAAGCGCTGCGTGCTGATTACCTGATGCGCCGGGATGCCATGCTCACCGTGCTGCGCGGCGCTGGCTTTGACCCCTACGTTCCGGACGGTTCATACTTCGTGGTAGCAGAGCACGAACGGTTTGGTTTTCCAAACGACTTTGCGTTTGCGCTGCACTTAGTTGAGAAAGTCGGCGTGGCGTGTATTCCGTGCAGTGCCTTCTATGCGCCGCAGGCCGATGGGACCAAGGACGCGGATGCCTGCCGGTTAGTGCGCTTTGCGTTCTGCAAGACTGACGAAACGATTCGTGATGCAGGGATTCGACTGCGTTCGCTCAGCGCGCGTTCTTAATTCTTCGATTGGACTTTCGGCGCGCCGCCATCACGGGCGATAGCGGCTTCATAGAGTCGCATGGCCTTTGGCATGAGCTTGTTCAGGCGGGCGATCCGAGTGTCGTCGCTTGGATGCGTGGAGAGGAATTCTGGTGGAGCACCGGATTTCTCTGACATACGCCTCCACAACGTGATGGACGAGCGCGGGTCGTATCCAGCATCGGCGGCGATCATCAAACCGAGGTTGTCGGCTTCAGATTCCTGCATTCGGCTCCACGGGAGCAGCACACCGACGTTGGAGCCAAGCCCCATGGCGGCCATGGTTGCTTGCTGTGCCGCTGGGCTCATATCGCCGAGCGCCACCGCGGTGCCCTGCATGGCGCCTTGGACAATCACGTTGCCAGAGATGCGCTCGCCGGCGTGACGGGCAATGGCATGGGACGCCTCATGCCCCATGACCACTGCGAGTTCGTCATCGGACTGCGCCATCTGCAGTAGGCCTGTGTAGACCGCCGACTTACCGCCCGGCAATGCCCATGCGTTCACCGTGGCTGGGTCATCAATGACCGTCCATTGCCACTCAAAGTCCTTGACTGCGTTGCGATGCAGCCGTTCTGAAGCGTCCTCAATCCGAGTGGCCACGCGCTGAACCCGGTCATAGTCTGGCCCGGAAGTCACCTTCTTGACGCCCTTCTCAGAAAGGGCTTCTTGATACGCCTCATCGCCGAGTTGGCGTTCTTCGGCTGGCGAAAGGATGTTCAGCTGGCTACGACGAGTACCACTCACCGTGTTACATGCAACCACCACGGTGATACAGGCGATGGGGGTGGCGCGGAGGAGTGATCGGATGCTGCTGCGCATGTTCTGATGATAGTTCGCTCAGCGCACTTTGGCCGGTTTCACCGGCATTAGCCGCGCACAAGTACCAGCATTTCCAATGCAATCAGGACGATGACGACTACTTCAAGCAATTCCGCACGAATCTGCACCTGGCGATCACGGAGCTTTCCGTAGATGGAATCAAGCGTCTCCAGTTTCCGTAGGACGGAACGCTCATAGTCGTCAATATGCAGGCGGTGTGTTGCTGACTGATGGAGCCGCGCCAGCCACTGATCGCCGAACAGTTTGAGCGCGTTGTTGACGGACTCATAGAGCGCCGCGGCATCAATTTGTAGCTCAGCGATACGGCGCGTGTGTCGGCCAGTCTGCACTGACAAGATGCGTGCGCCGCGCATGGATTGCGCGGCGGTTCGAAACGCTTCTTCAAGCGCATCCTCCAGTCGATCGTCAAGCCAGCGCATTTCAATGAGTTCAATATTGGCAAACTCAAGCACGGAGAGCGCATCCTCCGGAGTACGGTCAACAACGATCGCTCCGTTCCAGTCAATGACGGCGAAGTCATCATTTCCGTAACTTGTGCACGCGGATACGGCGTCCCGGACCTGCTCGGGTGCCAAGGCGCCTTCTTCAGCGCGCAAGATCCGGGCGATCAATTCGTCGGGCAGGCCGGCGCGCAGATCATCGCCCTCCGGGAGCAACGCAAACACCATGTAGTCCTCACACCGGGCGCTCAACGCCGGGCGAATGATTGCAGTTCCCAAGAGCTGAATCACTTCCGTAGCCACTGTCCGCGCCGCGTGTAGCAGGTCTGCTTGACCAACAAGCGTCCGCGCCAGTTGCGGCAGCGCAGGCGTTGCACCGGTGAGCGGAATATCAAGACGCACGCTCATTGCGCCGAAGTGAAAGATGGTCACATGCGCGCGTGGAGTGACGGTGAAGCGTTCGTGCGTGATCGGTGCTAACTCAATCGACACTCGCAGCGGACGGCTTTCAAAGTCAGCGCCAGCCACGTTGCGATCGCTTGACGCAAGCGCAATTCTGCCAGCCCCGGAAACACGCTGGGCAGCTTGATCAATATCGATGGAATATCCAACTTCAAACGCATGAAAGACGTGGCAGGTCCCCCCGGCAATCGACCGACTGGCTTCTGTCATTGCGTCGCCTTGGTTGCTTGTGTTTCGGTCAGTAGCAGGTCTTGCTTGGCGTTGGCAACGGAACCAGGAATTGCAGGAAGCCCCAGTAATTGCAGCGCAATGTTTCCTACCTCCGCGCTCCGAATCGGCTGCGGGACGGAGTCGTCGCCAACATAGGTGGTTGATGGCACCACGGCGCGTCGATCGCTGTTGAGTGCAATGAGCTCCGACGCTGCGGTGTCCTGTCCAAGCCAGATGAACAAGGGAACAGTGAAGTTCTCTGGCGCGGTGTTTTCTGAATGGGTCATCACAGGCACGCCGCCGCCATGGTCGGCGGTGAGAATGATCGCCACGCGGCCACGTAGGGCCGGATCGGCGTCAATCATTGCCATCAGTGCGGTGATCTCCGAATCAACTTCCTTGACTGCCGCCCGATACGGCGAACCCATGGCGGTGTCCCATCCGAATGCATGGCCAGCCCCATCCGGCGCGGCGAAGTGCACAAAGAGCAGCGATCGCTTTGGGTGCAAGGCAAGCCATCCCGTGGAATGGTCGCGCGCCATGCGTGACGTGCGGGTGATGGCGAAGAGGTCAACCTTGCCCTTGCCGTCATCATTGCCATCCTGGTCCGCTTCGCCTTCGGCGTCGTCAAAACTCTGCACCAAAATGGAGAATTTGCCCTTGGTAGCAATGATGGCGGTTGTCACGCCTTGGTTGTGTGCCACGTCAAACATGCTGGTGACGTACGAGCCATGCTTCTTGCATAACGTGCCGCCGTGGCGCGCTGCGGGCGGGTCAATATTCTCAGTCCATCCGTGTCCATTGGGTCCAGCAACGGGGCGGCTGGTTGCCATGGAGACGTGATTTGGAAGCGTGACCGTCATGGTGGCATCCGCGCGCGCCTGCAGCGTGTGAGGACCGCGCTGCAGCCGGGAGAAGCCCGGCAGGACGCCGTCCTCTGGACCATCAATCACATCGGGACGCAAGCCATCCACGCTGATCACGATGACGTGATCGAAGACGGGTGCTTGAGCGGTCATGCCAACGTTGCTCAACGCAAGAAGCAGGGCGGCAGTGGCGAACACGGGCATCGGAACTCCTCAGAGCGCGCCTCACGCGCGGCGAGTCAGGGTGATCTTGGGCGCACGCATCGGTAGCGCCACAATTCGAACGAGTACAGGAACAAGCCCCGGTGTCTGGGCGGTGACGCGATAGCGCGCGCACACTGCGGGAAGCAGCCTTCGCAGGATCAGTTTGGCAGCCATCTCGCCAATACAAATGTGCGGTCCGGCGCCAAAGGGCATGTACGCCGAGGAATCCATGCGCATGGTGGTTCCTTCAAGCCAACGCTCTGGCACAAATTCCAGGGGGCGATCAAAGAAGCGCGCATCGCGCTGCATGCAGATCAGGAACGCCATCAGTGGCCGATGGGCGGGAATGATGTGCCCGCTCACTTCAACTGGCGCGCCAGTGACGCGCACGGCAACCGGCACGCCTGCATAGAGGCGCAGGATCTCTTTGATGCACGCTTCGGTGAATACCGGCTCGCCGGTCGCACCGGCTTCGTCAGCAATGGCATCGCCGATCGCGGGATTCTGACCCACGTGGTTCAGGAGTAAACCCGCAGTTTGTGACACGGTGTCCAAGCCGGCCAGTAGCAAGTGGATGGCATGGTCGGTGAGTTGTGCACTGCGCGGCAGCCCTTCGCCCTGTGGGGGAAGCATCTGGTCAAGTTGGCCAGCCATACCCTTCGGACCGCGCTCAATGGTGTCAGAGATCAGGGTGCGCAGTGTGAAGAAGCGATTGACCATCTGGTCGAAGGAGATGGGACCCTCCGCATCAGCCGACGGCCACAGTTGGTTGAGATCGGGGATGGCATGGTGGAACACTTCTAACAGTGCCTGTTCGGCGGCGCAGAGTTCCGCTTCGCGCACCGGGTCAAGCGGCCCAAGTACCCATTCCATGAAGACTTTGGTCAAGAGGTCGAGCGTCAACTTGGCAGCGACCACCGGGTCCCCAGTTGGCCATGAATCAAGACCGGAGAGCAGTCGACGCTCCAATGCCTCTTCCAACGGTGCAAGCCCGTTGCCGCGGAAGCAGGGCGCCATGGCCACGCGGACCTTGCGATGTTCCGGACCCGTGAGCGAGATGAGCCCGTGCGGTGCAGCCGTGCGCAGTGCAAAGTTACGAATGAGTCCCAGGTCCTCATCCATCGATCCGCGCACCAAGACCTGTCGGATCAGCGTTGGCTCTGTGACCAGGACGTTTCCCATGCGACCGTTGGC
>CALQCP020000070.1 GCA_943329105.2 Chitinophaga pinensis
ATTTACTTGGCTTGAACACGCGGAGTCGTGCCGCGAAGCAGAGCTTGACGATCGCATGCTTGCACAGTGGGCGGGTCTATCTGCATTGTGTGCGCGCTGGGATGTGGCGCGCAATCAGCCAGTGGCAGAGCGTGCCGCGCTTGCGGCATTTGTGAAGCAGCTTGCTGCATCCGATCAGGATGGCATTATTGCAGCCACGCTTGAGCGTGACCGCACATTGGTCGCCAGTATGTTTGCTGATCGCTATTTGGCGCGGCACTTTGCCAGTGTCGACCTGAAGGAGCTCATGGTTCGCAGGCGGTGGGACAAGGTGTTGGCTCACCTCTTGGAGCGTTGCGCGTTGGTGCATGCGCAGTTGGCGCAGGGCGGATCGACGTATGGGAGCCGCGAGAACCGCACTGTTCTCAAGCGAACATCGATGATTTTGGATGCGGTGGCGCTCGCCGCCATTCAAGTGGTCATCAATCATGGATATTCCGATGATTGGGGGGTGTTGTGTTGGCCGCCCGCCAAGAAGTAGTGGCGCCAGGAGCTAGGCTGCGCAGTCCATGGAAGCCATCTACGAATATGACCTAGTGGTGATTGGCAGCGGACCTGCTGGTCAAAGTGCGGCGATTCAGGCTTGCAAACTAGGCAAGCGCGTAGCCATGGTGGAACGCAAGCGCGGCGTCGGCGGGGTGTCAGTGCACTTGGGCACGCTGCCTTCCAAGACCTTTCGCGAAGCGGTCGTCAGCCTGAAGCGGGGCACCGTGCAGCGGTCGCTGGAGGCGATCGGTGTTGATCATGTACAGATGACCATGCCGCAGTTGCTTGACCGGGTTGCTTCGGTGATTCACGAAGAGCAGCAACTCATTCGCTCCATGTTGGTGCGTAACGGCGTGAAGATCTTCTGGGGGTTCGCTTCGTTTGTCGATGCCAACACCATCATGGTCGACAGCGCTGATGGCGATCGCACCATCACTACTGCGTTCACTTTGCTTGCTGCGGGCACTCGGCCGGTGATTCCTCCGGGATGTCCCGATCAAACGAGCGAAGAGTCGCCAATTATTCTTACGAGCGATACCGTGGGAAAATTGCGGGAGATTCCTCGCAGCTTGGTAGTTGTTGGTGGCGGCGTGATTGGCGTGGAATACGCATCATTCTTTGCATCACTGGGCACAAAGGTCACGCTTGTTGAGCGCGCCGCACGGCCGATTTCATTCATGGACCACGAAACCGTGGATGAACTCATGCATGAGATGCGCACGCATGACATGGTGTTTCGGTGCAACGAGAATGTCACATCGATCAAGCTGATTGAGGAACCAACGCGTCGGGTGCAAGTGGAATTGGAAAGCGGTAAGCGCATCACCGCGGATGCCGCCATCATCTCTGGTGGACGACAGGGGTGTGTGGAAGGAGTGCACCTGGAGTGCGCCGGTCTGGCGGCCGATGAGCGCGGTCGAATCACAGTGGACGAGTACTACCGAACCACCACGCCATCAGTCTTTGCTGCCGGCGACTTGATTGGATTCCCATCGCTTTCTGCCACCAGTGCTGCACAGGGTCGGATTGCTGCGCTGGCCATGTTTGGCGCACCAGTGAGTCCGATGGGCGACAGTTATCCCGTTGGTATTTACGCCATTCCGGAGTTGAGTAGTGCGGGAGCCACCGAGCAGAAATTAAGCGCCGAAAAGGTTCCGTACGAAATTGGTGTGGCCAGATACAGTGAAATTGCGCGTGGAAAGATTGATCAGAACGCTGATGGATTTCTTAAATTGATCTTCCATCGCGAAACACGCGTATTGCTGGGCGTGCACATTCTTGGAGCGAATGCAACCGAGTTGGTGCACATCGGGCAAGCGGTGATTCGCCTGAATGGTGGATTGGACTTCTTCCTGTCCAACGTCTTCAACTATCCCACCTACGCCGAGTGCTATCGGGTAGCCGCATTGAACGCGTACAACAATATGCGCGCCAGTGGCGGTGAGTGAGAGCGTGTTACTTGGGCGGTCGTCCGCGTCCGATCATGCCCTTGCCAAATTTGCGCTCAATGGCGTCGGCGACGCGGTCGACGGTGCGGTCGCGTTCTGCATTCGGATCAGCGAAGAGTGATGCGGATGTTTCATCGCCAGGTGCGGTGCATTCCAACCGGACGCCAATGAGTCGCACGGCAACGAACTCGCGTGCAGCCCATCGTGTGAATAGATCCTTGGCTGCAGCAAGAATCACCAAGGTGCGATCGGTGTCTGCGTCAAGCGTGGTGCTTCGGGTGATGGTCTCAAAGTCACCAAAGCGAATCTTGATGGTGATCCGGCGAGTAGTGCTTGCGCCGTTGCGGAGGCGACGGGCCGCGCTTTCTACCAGGAATTGCAGGGTTTCCAGTATGGATTCCGGGTCCAGAACGTCTTCCGCAAAGGTGGTTTCATGACCAATTCCCTTGCGATCATGCTCGGTCTCCACGGCACGGTTGTCAATTCCGCGCGCACGCAGTTGCGTTTCTAGGGCATGGCTACCAAGGCGCGTCACCACATCATGCGCCGGCATTCGTTGCAGATCACCGAAGGTGAAGACGTTGGCGGCGTGGAATCGTGGCAGTGACTTTGGGCCGATGCCCCACATGCGTTCGATGCCAATCGGTGCCAGCCAACTTGCCAAGAGCGTGGAGTCGAGCATTGGCGCCTCAGTGATTCCATCCGGTTTATTCATGTCGCTCGCAAGTTTGGCAACAAACTTGTTTGGGCCAACGCCAACACTGACGGTGAGACCAAGTTCGGCACGCGTTGCGGCGCGGAGAGCGCGCGCAATGGTCACGCCCTCGCCGTGCAGCAATCGGCTGCCTGTCACATCAAGGAACGCTTCGTCAACACTCAATGCCTCAAGGAGCGGCGAGTAGCGCCCAAGAATTTCCATGAAGCGATCGCTTAGTTCCGAGTATCGATCGAAACGAGGGGTGGCAACCACAGCGTGCGGGCATAGTGCCAGGGCACGCAGCATGGGCATGGCGCTGCGGCATCCAAAGCGGCGCGCCTCGTAACTGGCGGTGGCCACCACGCTTCGCCCGGAGCGTCCGCCCACTAGGACTGGCTTGCCACGCATTTCTGGGTGGTCAAGTTGCTCAACCGATGCAAAAAACGCATCAAGATCGGCGTGAAGAATCGTGGGCGATACGGTCATCGTGCAACACCGTACTTCCATCGGGGTACGCTTGGAATATGCATTCCGCGATTGTCATTGCTGACGCCGTCTCGCCCGTCCTTGAGTCCTTTGGCCGGCTGCACCCAATCATGGTTCACCTGCCGCTGGGGTTGGTGTTTGCCGCCCTGGTGGTCGAGGCAGCGCGCTTCGTTCAGCGACGGCCGAGCCTATCCGCTTTCACGCCGATAGCACTGGGGCTCGCTGCACTTGGCGCTGTAGTCGCCAGTGGCACGGGCTGGTTCTTCTCCGAGAGCGAGGCGGAAACGAGTTCGCTGTTTTGGCACCGTTGGTTAGGTATTACCTGCGCGGTTGTTCTCATTGCTGTCGCGTGGATGGCTATTCGTGCGGCTCGCCACACGGTGAATGCGGCGCAGATCACCCCGATCGCGCGCGGCGTCTTGCTGGCAGCCGCGTTGCTGGTCGGCTGGGTTGGACACCTTGGTGGTGACATGGTGTGGGGTGAGAACTATGTGTTGGAGCCAATCTTGAAAGCATGGAACGGCGGCTCGCTGAGCGCTGATGGGTCGAATGGTGATGACGCGACGGAAAGCGGTGCCACTACGGCGAACACCACCAGTGCGAGCGATTCCGATGCCGACAAAATGGCGTTCTACACTTCGAACGTTCTGCCAATTCTCCAAGATCGCTGCTACGAGTGCCACGGTAACGGCAAGCACAAAGGCGGTCTCTCCATGGATGTGCGATCATCACTCGTTTCCCGTGATTCGGACGGAATCTGGATTGTGCAGGCTGGCGACCCTGCGCACAGTCTGATGATTGAGCGATGCCTCTTGCCAGCAGAAGATGACGACGCCATGCCACCAAAGGGCGATCGCTTGAAAGCAACCGAACTTGAATTTCTGCGAACATGGATTGCCGCCGGAGCAGTGATGCCAGCAACCGGCGGCGCCATCGCAGCGAATGGATCGAGCGGAGTTCGCGGTGCACCGGTGCCTGATTCCACGGCCGATCGCCGTGGTCCGGCCAGCGCCTCCAAGCGCCGTTCCGCTGGCTTGCCCGCGCTCTCCGATGCGCAGGTCGCCGAGGCGGCAGCGCTGCGCGGAAAGGGCATCAACGCGGTTCCGATCTCCATTGGAGCATCGACCTTGTCAGTGAGTATTCCAGGCGGAAAGGGTGTTGGCGATGCAGACATCTCCGCGCTCATTCCAATTGCTGCGCAGATTGAGGAGCTTTCGTTTGCGCGCGCGTCGGTGTCCGACGCGGGCATGATGCAGATGCCGTCCATGCCGTTTGTGCGCTCGGTACGCGTCGACAACACAGCGCTGACGGACGTTGGAATCACCGTCTTGTTGTCGCGCACGCTGGAGGTAGAAACGGTGAACCTCGTGAGTTCCGGCGCCACCGATGGCGTGTTTACGGTGCTTGGCAAGTTGCCGCGCCTGCAGCGCGTGTACGTGTTCGACACGCAAGTCACGGCACAGGGAATTGATCGATTCCGCGCCACTCACCCAGGCGTGGACATTGTGGTTGGATCCGCATTGCCTGGCACCACGGGCATAGAAGGTCCGCCAGCTGGACCATAACGGCGATTTGCGTGCAAATGTTCATGAGTCGATGGGTTCATGCGCAACCGAGGCTGCGTTTGTAGGTAATTTGTGAACCTATGGAAAACACGCGACGATCGTTCTTGACCACCGCTGCTGCACTTGGCGCCGCTGGTTTCGCGGCGTCTATCCCGGGCTGTACATTCGGGAGTTCGCAGGCTGGTGGTAGCGCTGCGCCCGTCACGCCGCCGGTTCCTCCGGCAGCAACCCCGGGCGCCATGGTGGTTGGCTCTGGCTCCGCGCGCTTTGAAGTGCACCACGACTGGCTGGTGCCGCCGCCCGGTGGCGCAGCGTTCGGCGACACGCATGGTGCTGCGCAAGACTCCAAAGGAAATATTTACATTGCGCACACGGTGCACCCATCAAGCACCTTGAAGGATGCGGTGTACGTGTATTCATCCGACGGCAAGTTCATCCGAAGCTTTGGAAAGGAATTTGCGGGCGGCGCGCACGGTCTTGACCTGCATGCCGAGGACGGCGCGGAGTTCCTGTACCACTGCGATACGGGTCGACGCATGGTGGTGAAGACGGACCTGAACGGCACAGTGCTATGGGAAGCCGGCTGCCCGATGGAAAGCGGCGTGTACGCGTCCGCTGACAAGTGGTGCCCGACCAATGCGGCGTTCGGTCCGGATGGAACAGTATTTGTTGGCGACGGCTACGGATCGGAGTTCGTTCACGCGTTCTCCAAGGATGGTAAGTGGAAGAAGATCATTGCCCGTCCCGGTACAGAACGAGGCCAAGTGAAGTGCCCGCACGGCATCTATGTTGACTTGCGCGGCACCAATTTCACACGCGAGCCTGCGTTGGTGGTGGCCGACCGAGGCAATCGACGTATTCAGTACCTGTCGTTGGACGGAACACACTTGGGATTTGTGACCAATGCCATGCGTCAGCCCTGCGACATGAAGGTTCGCGGCGACCGCATGCTGGTCCCTGATTTAGATAGCGTGGTAACTATTCTGGACTCGAAGAATGAGCCCATTGTCCAGCTCTGCGATGGCAACCCAAGCTCCCTCCGCGGCGCTTCGCGCGATCAGTTCATTCCTGGCAAATTTGTGCATCCGCATGACGCCATTTGGCTCGCCAATGGCGACATCTTGGTAGCCGAATGGGTGCCGATTGGCCGAGTGACGCTGCTGCGCGCTGTTTCTTGAGCCCGGCCCGCCGTTGCCCTGCCCGCACAGGCTGACGAGCACGCGCAGACGGCATGGGGTGTCCGTGACCAAATGATTCTCGGTCTTATCACGTCAATCATTTCTGTGAAGTCACTTGCAGCCGTCAGTGTTGCATTCGATTGTCCTCGTGAGTCCGGTGGCCTTCGGGTCGGGACTCGGTGAGGGCTCCGTGCTTTGCGGAGATCGCTTTGGACCCGCCGATGTAAGAAGGCGGCGGGTAGGCAACAAAGCCGGACGGCCGCGTATTCGCGCCGTCCGGCCGTTGCCATTTTTGATCGTTCGCTGTCGATCACTCGGTAAAGATCGCTCAAGGGGCAGGTCGCGAAGATGATCGCCCTTCGGATAAACACCATTCGGTAAACATGGTGACCGCCGGTGTGACCGCCATTCCCACGGTTCGGCGGTCGGCCGCTTGATCACGCGCTGACCCCAGCTCTGCACCAAAGATCGACCCGATGACCGAGGCCCGCTGCCGCTCCCGAGTTACCGCCACTGCAATCGCCGAGTCCATCGCGCGGCTCACTTCGGTTGCGTTCGGGAGCGCTCTATCTGTCGAAACCTGCATGTCGGGGTGATACGCATTGCCGACGAGGGCACGGTGAAAATCCAATTCGTGCTTCGCAGCGATGCCGATTGCACGGTCAATGGAGGCGCGAGCCGATTCGTCATCCGTGCCGGAAGATCCGCCTCCCGGAGTTCTGGCAGAGCGCTCGATCACCCGCGCCGCGCGTTGCGCCTTCTGCAGCGCGGCAATCGCCGCCTGTGCGTACACGTCCCAGCCAGCGCGCATGACCGCCACGGCGTCATCACTTACTAACCCCTGGATTGCAATGGACACCGTGTCATCGGCAAATCGTTGGCAATATGCACGCGCTTCCGGAACACGCGCTCCATCGCGAAATGCACTCGCCAAGAAGACCCGTGCATCGCGTGCCACGGCGCATGCACGTGCATCATCGACGGTGCGCAGTTCATCGCGGTGATCGGTACAAGCCCGGCAAAGATTCGCCAACATGGTGGTCAGCATGCGTTGGTCGCGCACCGTGGCAATGACCACTGCCTGCACTTGGTCATAGAGCACACGCGAGCCGCTTTGGAGTGATGAGGCGTCACACGGAATATCCGCCACATTGAACGCACTGGCTGAATCATCACTGCTGGCTTCGTCACTGTGCTCCCACAGTCCATCGCTGTCATCTTCCGCCGCATCGGGTGGCGTGAGCTCCTCTGGCTTGACTCCACCGAGGTGCGCGAGAAGCATTGCGAATCGCCCATATCCCGCAACTTGCCAGCGCTGCACAGCACGCACCGCATCGCGATGCCCAATATCGGGAAGCCAGCGGGCGGCCAGGATTTCCTCGCACGCGTGCTCCATTCCCGCGTCAAGCATGTGCATGGCGGCAAGCTCCCATTCGGCCATTCGTTGTGCATCAGGCGCGCCACAGCTTGCATGTTGCGCATCAATGGCTTCAAGTATGCGCGATACATCATCGTTTGCTGTAGTGGTGATAGCCGCAGCAATTTGTGCATTTAGCGCGGCATGTGCTGTTGCAGTCGCCGCAAGTCGGCCATTGCGATCCGCGCAATACACATCAGGCTCGGAGGCTTTACTCAGGCGTACCGATACAAATTCCGCCCATGCACGCCGCTGTCCGCCCACCGTGAGTACGCATCGATCAGGCACGCTGGCAGTACTGTTTGCAACGCGATCGCGTGTCGGGTCTGCAGTACGAAAGGAAATCTCAATGTGGGCGCCTTCATCGAACTGCACTATTTCAGAGTGTGGTCGATGGGGCGTCCGGCCTTTCTCAACACCCTCTACCTCGGTGACGAGTTCAAAACCTTGCTCGGAGTGATGCACGAGACGGACTGGTTCTTGTTCGATCACGACTGATCGCAATGCATCACCATCCCAATTCCACCGCTCAGTACGAACCAGCGATCCATCGGCACGCCTGATGACGCGCGTGCGCACTGAGGGGTTGTCCGCGGCAACATCCGCGCTCGGCGATTCGCCTTGCGTGGTGACCGCGCTGTCTCTTGCCCGTACAAGCCGGAGCGCGTCGAACGCGGCATAGAGAGTTGGCGGGTTGTTGAAGAGTGGAGTCGTTGTTGATGATCCCCATGATTCAGCATGGGCGGCCCCGCGATCGTCCTGCACTCGTGCACCCGATGAATTCAGCCAGATATCCATCCCTTCAAGAGCCAGTGGAAAGTCAATCCGCACGGGCTCTGCCAGCGGAATCTTCCACCAACTGCGCGCATGAAGTTCGGGACCGGTGCTGTCCCACCTTGCGTCAATGGTCCAGGCAATCATTGGCGGGGCATCTGTTCCCACCCAGACTTCCGAGCCGGTGCGGACTTCAACCTGCAGTACTCGCTGGTCAGTAGCCACCCCAGACTCCGTGCCTGCACCTGACCTGGTCGCCCATGACGTGGGCACCCACGCTGCCAGTGCACGCCGCGCACGATCGGCGCCATCCGGGTGCGACCACTGCGCCGTCACTGGCGCCTCGCGCCATTCGGTACGCAGTGATCGCAGGAGGTCCACTCCTTGCGAGCCGTCCGTCAGTGACTCCATTGCATCGCGGATCAAGTGAAGCGGCGCGAACGCCGAGTCGACGGTGGCCTTATGTGCCAGGAATGCACTCCAGTTACGACCAGTTTCTTGCTGGTCCAACTGGTCTTTGAATTGCTGCACGAGGCGATGTTGTTCAGCAACCATCTGCTCCGTCATGGCGTGCGCCCGATCCAGCGCATCGTCTTGTCCGAACACTCGCGCCCCCAGAGTCAATCCGCTCACTGCACCCACAACCGCCCAGACCAGCGCGCGTACGCGCCGCTTCACGTTCCGATTCATGATGTGTTTCCCTCTCTTTGCGTGTTTGCGCACTGCATGGCGCCCGTCATGACCGATTCATCAACGCACCGTCAATCCAACAATCGCCAGCGCCGACATGCTGGTGGAGCCATTTTCATCCACCGACATAGCGCCGCTCGCGATCGCCCATCCGTTTGATCGAAAGTCAATCGGGCGGTTGGTAAACGCGCAGTACGAACGATCAGGCGTGACCACATAGGCGGCCGTTCCAGAGACGCTTCCCGGGCCGTCTAGTTTCCAGTCCACTTTTTTGGAAATCTTGCCGTCGATACCAACACTGTCGTCGGCAATGGCGAACCCGAAATCGCCGTCGACTACCACGGTGTGGCTGTAACTGCTGTATCCCACATTGCCGCGAACCGTCTTGTCAACAATGTCTGCACTCGCACGACCCACGGAGCTGCACGCTCCCGCAGCAGTTGCCGATCCGCTTGCCGTGCAGCCAACACTGGGCGAGCACGTCAGAGAGAGTTCAAGCATGGCGCCCCCCATTGCAGCAATAGTGACCAGCCGCGGGCATGGGATCCCAGTGCCCACCCATTGTTCGCGCGCAAGGGTTGCCTGACGCGCCATGGCGCGCTTCGTCATCGAGCCCGCATGCCACCACGAACTGTATCCAGACATCTCCACGGCAGCCTCAACGTGCTCGGGTTGCGCGATTTCCGACAATTGCCATCGCCAGAACACAGAGTTGTTGGTCTCGCTGATTGGGCGCATGGTCAGTGGCTTTCCGGGTGAAAGCGAGACGGATATTGGTGCCCGTGTCCACCAGCCATTGCTACATGCGCAATCACACATGGCGACGATTCCGCCCATTCCACCGTTACCAGTTGGATCCCCGCCGCACAGTCGCTCCAACATGGTGGGGCATGGATCAGTCACCGACGCCTGGCACGGCGGGTTCGCTAGCAGCCGCAGTGCCGCCTGGTTGCTTGCATCATCACTCTGGACACGCGGCGCCTCCGTCACCGCCTGTGTGGCGCTCCAACCCTGCGAATACACCATGCACCATCCAATGATCGCTGCGACTCCAACTCCGCCAATCACATTCATTTCAGTTCTCATATCGCCAATCCTTTCCAGCCGCTCCCTGCGATAGCGGTCATGTGCCTTGAAGGCGTGGGCAAAGTAAGGGCACTTGCGGTTTCGCCGCCAACACGCCGCCCTTTTTCTTGCATCCACAAAAAAATTTGCGCCGTACCATGGCGCGTGTCATGCTCCGGTAGCTCAACTGGATAGAGCAGCCGCCTTCTAAGCGGCAGGTTGAGGGTTCGAGTCCCGCCCGGAGCGCTTCATTCGCCGTTGCAAACCATGCGCTTCATTGCGTCACCTATCTACCGGGCGTTTCCAGAGCTTGACG